>NZ_JBHYWP010000053.1:5536-52390 GCF_042751845.1 Streptomyces sp. NPDC059398
ACCCCCCCCACTAGGCCCTCGCGGGGGCGGCACCTGTACCCCGACCCGGTGGCGGCG
Source organism: Streptomyces sp. NPDC059398 (assembly GCF_042751845.1). Taxonomy (NCBI): domain Bacteria; kingdom Bacillati; phylum Actinomycetota; class Actinomycetes; order Kitasatosporales; family Streptomycetaceae; genus Streptomyces; species Streptomyces sp. NPDC059398. Next base: position 5,594 of record NZ_JBHYWP010000053.1, read on the forward strand.
GCTGGGGCCCGCGGGGGGGCGGCCCCCCTCCGTAGCCGGGTATCCGGACTCCGTCGTCAGGTGTCCGGCTCCGTGGCCGGTGGCCGGTACGGCTACTCGCGCGCCGCCGACGTCGACGACATGTCCGGGTAGCGGTCGCCCTTGACCTCGGCCGCGATCGGTTCGAGCTGCGCCAGCTCATCGGCCGTCAGCCGCAGCCGGGTGGCGCCGGTGTTCTCCAGGAGCCGGGTGCGCTTGCGGGTGCCGGGGATCGGCACGACCGCCGACAGCCCGTGCACCTCGGCCCGCTGCTGCACCCAGGCGAGGGCCACCTGCGCCGCCGTCGCACCGTGCGCTGCCGCGATCTTGTGCACCGGCTCCAGGAGCGCCGCGTTCGCCTTGGCGTTGTCCCCGGTGAAGCGGGGCTGGAACTGCCGGAAGTCGCCGCTCGCGAGCTCCTTGGAGGCGTCCGCGAAGGAGCCGGTGAGGAAGCCCCGGCCGAGCGGCGAGTACGGCACGATGCCCACGCCGAGTTCGGCTGCCGCGCCGATCAGGCTCCGCTCCACGTCCCGGCTGAACAGCGACCACTCGGACTGCACGGCGGTGATCGGGTGCACCGCGTGCGCCTCGCGCAGCTCGGCGCCGGTCACCTCGCTCAGCCCCAGGTACTTGACCTTGCCCGCGGCGACCAGCTCGCCCATCGCGCCGATGGACTCGGCCAGCGGCACGTCCGGGTTGCGGCGGTGCATGTAGTAGAGGTCGATGACGTCGACATCCAGCCGGCGCAGGCTCGCCTCGACGGCCTGCCTGATGTACGGGGCGTCGTTGCGCACGCCCCGGTAGTGCGGGTCGTCGGCGCGCCGCTCGATGGAGAACTTGGTGGCCAGCGTGATCTCGTCGCGGTGTGCGGCGACGAACGGCGCGAGGAACGTCTCGTTGGCGCCCTGCCCGTAGATGTCCGCGGTGTCGATCAGCGTGACACCGGCCTCGACGGTGGCCTCCAGGGTGTCCCTGGCCGCCGCCTCGTCGGTGTCCCCGTAGAACTCGCTGATGCCCATGGCGCCGAAGCCCTGTACACCGACCTCGGGCCCGTCCTGGCCCAGCCGCACCCTGTCGATCTTCTCGATGCTCATCAGGTTCAGTACCTCTCCGACGCCCGCCGGGCGTCCGCGTAATAGTCGATCTTGAAGTCGAGTACGGAGAGCGTGTCCTGGAGCTCCGCGATGCGCAGCCGCACATCCCTGCGGGTCTCCTGCAGCAGCTCCTGACGCTCTTCGAAGGTGTCCACGCCCTGGCGTACGAGTTCGGCGTAACGGACCATCTTGGCGACCGGCATCCCGGTCAGCCGCAGTTTGCCGACGAAGGCCAGCCAGTCCAGGTCGCGGTTGGAGAAGCGGCGCTGGCCGGTGTGCGACCGGTCGACATGCGGCATCAGCCCGATCCTCTCGTACCAGCGCAGGGTGTGCGCGGTGAGACCGGTGAACGCGACGACCTGGCTGATCGTGTACTGGTCCCGCCCGTCCGGGAGCCTGTCCGCCGTGGACGCGGGCGCGGTCGCACAGGGGTGCACGGTCTCCGGCGCCGGCCCCGTGTCGGTCTCGGTCTCGGTCACAGTCATGCGCTCCCCCAGCTCCTTCGTCCTCGCTCCTTCGTCCTCGCGACAACCCCAACGCTAGATCCTTCGAGTGCACTCCAGGCAAGCGAATAGGGGCAGAACTTCGGCGGCGGCTCCCGTAGCCTCGCGCACCATGAGCACCGCACGCCGCGCGCACCCCGATGACGCCGTCGAACTCGTACGCCTGCGCAAGCTGATGCAGGACTCCCTGTCCGGCGCACCGCACCCGGACATCAGCTGGCAGCCCGCCGCCGTCGAAACGCTCCGCGGGAAGCTCGGTGACCCCGCGGCGGATCTCACCGCGTTCGTCGTCGACCGGCCGGACGGCGGCCTCGCCGCCTGCGTGGTCGGCACGGTCGAGTACCGGCTCGGCGGGCCCGGGAACCCGCACGGCGCGAGCGGTTACGTCTTCAGCGTCGCGACCGATCCTGACATGCGCCGCCGGGGGTACTCGCGCGCCTGTATGGAGGCGCTGCTCGGCTGGTTCCGGGAGCGCGGTGTGCCCAGGGTCGACCTGCGCGCGTCGGCGGACGGCGAGCCGCTCTACACCTCGCTCGGGTTCGTCAGGACCCCCGATCCCGCGATGCGTCTGACGCTGTAGTTAGGCTCGTCCCTCATGAAGAGCCTGGCGATGACCGAGAACTGGCCGGTACCCGCGGTGGCCGCGGCCGTCGTACGAGCGGACGGCACCGTCGCCGGTACGGTCGGCCCGACCGGGCGGCGTTTCCCGCTCGCCTCGGTCACCAAGCCGCTCGCCGCGTACGCCGCGCTCATGGCGTACGAGGAGGGGGCGGTCGAGCTGGACGAGCCCGCGGGTCCGCCCGGGGCCACGGTCCGCCATCTGCTCGCCCACACCAGCGGGCTCGCCTTCGACGAGGACCGGGTGATGGCGGCCCCCGGTGAGCGCCGGATCTACTCCAACGCGGGGTTCGAGGCGCTCGGCGACCACATCGCCGCGGCCACCGGCATCCCCTTCGCCGAGTACCTCCGCGAAGGGGTGCTCGAACCGCTCGGGATGACGGCCACATCCCTTGAGGGCTCGCCCGCAAAGGACGGTGTGTCCACCGCCGACGATCTGGCCAGGTTCGCCGCCGAGCTCCAGGCGCCCCGGCTGCTCGACCCGCGTACGGTCGCCGACGCCACGTCGGTGGTCCACCCGGGCCTCAAGGGTGTGCTGCCCGGCTACGGTCTCCAGAACCCGAACGACTGGGGCCTCGGCTTCGAGATCCGTAACACCAAGTCCCCGCACTGGACGGGCAGTTCGTCGTCCCCGTGCACCTTCGGCCACTTCGGCCAGTCGGGTACGTTCCTCTGGGTCGACCCGGAGGCGGGGGCCGCCTGTGCGGTGCTGACCGACCGGGACTTCGGGCCGTGGGCGGTCGACGCCTGGCCGCCGTTCACGGATGCGGTGCTGGCGGAACTCCGGTCCTGACAGCGATCCGCACAGCATCCGACCACTCCTGGGGCTGGCGCACGGGCCGTCCCTACCGGTAGGCAGGAGAGGCGACGTGCGAGTACTGGGGGGTACGGGGTGGATCCGGAGCTGACGGCACTTACTTCCACGGCGGCCACGACCGTGGTGCAGTTACTGGCGACAGAGGGGTGGGAGCGGGCACAGGCCGCCGTGACCGGGCTGTGGCGGCGGTTGCATCCGGAGCGGGCGGACACCGTGAGCGCCGAACTGGAGGAGTCCCGCTCGCAGGTGCTCGCCGCCCGGCGCACGGGGGACGGCGAGGCCGAGCGGGATGTGGTCGGCGCATGGCAGGGGCGGCTGCGCAGCCTGCTGCTCTCCCATCCCGAAGTAGCCGTCGAACTGCGCCGGTTGCTGGCCGACGAGCTGGAGCCCGCGCTGGCCGCGACCACGCAGACCACCTCGACCACGATGTCGGCACGGGCGTCGGGCCATGCCCGGGTGTACCAGGCGGGGCGGGACCAGCACATCACGGAGGCGTGAGCTGTGAGTCCCGGCCGGGACCCGGAGGCGCCTGATCCCGGCCCTTCGGGTGCCTCAGGGGTCTCGGGTGCCTCGCGCACCTCAGGTACCTCGCGTGCCCCGGGCGCCTCGCGTGCCCCAGGTGAAGAGGTCCACCTCCGGGCCGATGCCTCCGGGCACGCCACCATCAACCAGGCCGCCCGGGACCAGCACTTCCATTACGCCGACGGTGTACACGGGCAGCGCGATGTCGCGGCGGGCGGGCCGGCGCCCGAGTGTCCCTATCCGGGGCTTGCCGAGTTCGGGTCGGAACAGGCCCGGTGGTTCTTCGGACGGGCCGGGCTGATCGCAGAGCTGACGGCCCGTCTGGATCAGCGCCGGCGTACCGGTGGGGCGCAGACGGTCGTGGCGCCGTCCGGGGCGGGCAAGTCCTCACTGCTGCGCGCCGGTCTGCTGCCGAGGCTCGATCAGGGCGCCCTACCGGGCTCCGACCGATGGCCGAAGCTGGTGTTCACCCCGACCGCCGACCCGGTGGGGGCCCTCGCCGCTCAACTCGCCTCGCTGGCGGGCACTCGCCCTGACGCGCTGGCCAGGACGCTGACCGCCGACCCGCGCCAGTGCGTCTCCGTACTGTCCGAAGGTCTGCGCCGCCGTGTCGGCGACGGGGACCGGGAGGCGCGGGTGCTCCTGGTGGTGGACCAGTTCGAGGAACTCTTCACGTTGTGCGGTGACGACCGGCAGCGGCACCTCTTCGTCGACCTGCTCGGGCGCATCGCGGGCGGTGACGGGCAGGCAGGTCCGGAGGCGGGCACCGCGGCGGACCCGGCGGCAGGCTCGGTGCCGAGCCAGGCTGGGCTGGTCCTGCTGGGCATCAGGGCGGACTTCTACGCGGCCTGTGTCGACTTCCCGGTCTTGCGTACCGCGCTACAGGATGCCCCGTTGGTGGTCGGGGCCATGTCGGACGTGGAGTTGCGCGAAGCGATCCTGTATCCGGCCCGCAGTGTGGGCCTCGATATCGAGACCGGGCTTGTCGAGTTGCTGCTGCGGGACCTGGGTGCTTCGGCCGGGGCGGACGGGGAGAGAGCCGTCGGCTACGAGGCCGGGCGGCTGCCCCTGCTGGCTCACGCGTTACGGGGCAGCTGGCAGCAGCGCCACGGCTCCACCCTCACCGTGCGCGGCTACCAGGCCACCGGTGGTATCCAGCACGCTGTCGCGACGACCGCCGAAGACGTGTACTCCCGTCTGGACGCGGCCGGGCAGCTGGTGGCGCAGTCGCTCTTCCTCCGAATGGTCAAGGTCGGAGACGGGACCGAGGACGTCCGGAGGCGGCTGTCACAGGGCGAGTTGGCGAGTTACGGCGCTCAAGCGGGGCCGGTCGTGGACGCGTTCACCCGGACACGGCTGCTGACCCAGCAGCAGGACATCGTGGAGATCACCCACGAGGCCCTGCTGCACAGCTGGCCACGGCTGCGGGACTGGATCGAGACCGACCGTGCGGACCGGCTGACCCGCCAGAGCCTGGAGGAGAGCGCGCTCACCTGGGACCACGATCACCGGGACGCGTCCCTGCTCTACCGCGGCAGCCGACTGGAGGTCGCACGCGTCTGGGCAGCGTCCTCCCCCGGAGTTCTGAGTGGCACGGCACAGGCCTTCCTCGCGGCCTGCACCAGGGCAAGGCGCCGGACGACCCGCCTCCGTACCGCACTTGTCGCCGTGCTGGCGGTGCTCGTGCTGGCTACCTCCGGCGCCGCGGTATTCGCCTTCCAGCAACAGGGCGAGGCGTTGCACCAGCGCGACCTCGCCGTCTACAACAGAGTGGTCTCCGAGGCGGACCAGTTGCACACGAAGGACGCGTCCCTGTCGGCCCAACTGCTGCTCGTCGCCCACCGTATGAGGCCCGGCGACGAGACCTACACACGGCTCGTCGACACGGGGGACGATCCGCTGTCCACTCCCCTCCTCGGTCACAAGGGCAGTGTCAGCACGGTGGCGTACAGTCCGGACGGGAAGACGCTCGCCAGCGCGAGCTGGGATTCGACCGTCCGGCTGTGGAACGTGGCGGACCCGACCCGGCCCCGACTCCTGGGGCGCCCTCTGAAGGGCGCCACCACCGGCGCCGTCAACGACGTGGTGTTCAGCCCGGACGGGCACACCCTGGCAGCCGGATCCACCGACTCCTTCGTACGGCTGTGGAATGTGTCGGACCCCGCGCGTCCCACCCTGCTCGGTGAGCCTCTCCGGGGAAACACCAGGGGCGTTTCGTCGGTGGCGTTCAGCCCGGACGGCCATCTGCTGAGCATCGGCGGAGGTGACGGCACGGTGCAACTGTGGGACATCTCCGCCCCCTCACGGCCCGAACCCCTGGGTTCCCCGTTGGGGGGCCTCTCCGGCAATGTCTCCTCTCTGGCTTTCAGCCCCGACAGCAGGACACTCGCCTCGGGGAGCGCCGACAGGACGGTCCGGCTGTGGGACGTCTCCCGTCCCGCCCGTCCCGTGCCCCTGGGCAGCCCGTTGAAGGGCTACACCAGCACCGTGACCTCCGTCGCCTTCAGCCCCGACGGGCACACCCTCGCCACCGGGGGCGGCGGTCAGAGCACGGTGCGCCTGTGGGACGTGTCGGCTCCCGCAAAGCCCCGGCTCCGCGGGAGCCCCCTGTACAGCGACAAGAACGTCATCACCCAGGTGGCGTTCAGCCCGGACGGCCGCACCCTGGCGGTGGGAAACGGGGCTTCGACCGTGCGGCTGTGGAACGTGTCCAATCCCGACAGGCACATCCTCATCGGCCGGGCCCTGGCCGGCCACACCGGCATCGTGGCCTCGGTGGCGTTCAGTCCGGACGGGCACACCCTGGCAACCGGCAGCTACGACAGGACGGTCCGGCTGTGGAATCTCCCCTCCACCCGCCTCACCGGCGCCACCGCTACTGTCAGCTCGGTGGCGTTCAGCTCGCAGGGACGCCTCCTTGCCACGGGCGGGGGCGGAGACGGATCGGTGCGGCTGTGGAGGGTATCGGCCGGATCCAGGCCCAAGTCCCTGGGGAAGCCGCTGAAGGGCCACATCCGTTCCGTCATGTCGCTGGCGCTCAGCCCCGACGGGCGCACACTGGCCGCCGGAGACATCAAGGGAGGGGTGCAGTTGTGGGATGTCTCGACAGCTGCCGAGCCCCAACTCCTCGGCGAACCGCTGAAAGGCCACACCGGCAATGTCGGAACTCTCGCCTTCAGCCCGGACAACCGGACCCTCGCCTCGGGAAGTGACGACAGCACGGTGCGTCTGTGGGACGTGACCAGCCCCTCCCGGCCCGCGCCCCTCGGCGAGCCTCTGAAAGGCCACACCGGTCAGATCTGGTCCGTCGCGTTCAGTCCGGACGGCAGAGCACTCGCATCGGGAAGCAACGACAGGACAGTCCGGCTGTGGGATGTCTCCCACCCCGCCCTTCCCGCACCTCTGGGCCGCCCTCTGACCCTCGGATCCCAGGCGGCCTCGCTGGCGTTCAGCCCGGACGGACACACCCTGGCCATCGGCACCTACGACTTCACCGTCCGCCTGTGGAACGTATCGGATCCGGCCCGCCCCAAGCCCCGGGGCCGCCCCCTGGAAGGGCACACGAGCGCCGTGCGGACGGTCGCGTACAGCCCTGACGGCAAGATGCTGGCATCCGGAGGCTTCGACGGGACGGTGCGCCTGTGGAACGTGTCCGATCCGGACCGTTCCACATCCCTGGGCGAGCCGCTGACCGGGCACAACAGCGGTGTCTGGTCAGCGGCGTTCAGCCCGGACGGCCGGACCCTGGCCACCGGCAGCCTGGACGAGTCGGTCCGGCTGTGGGGACTGGATACGGACACCATCACCCACCGGATCTGCGCCGACACCAGGAACATCCTCACCGCCAGGCAATGGCGGCGCTACGTCGGCGGCTCACTGCCCTACCACCCGCCCTGCGCCGCCTGAGGCTCCTCCCACCCGGAGAACTCAACGGACCGCTGTCACCCCGGCCTCCCCCGGCTCCGGTACATCCGCCGCCTTCGCGGTCAGGCACTCGAACCACACCGTCTTGCCGCACCCGTCATGGCGCGGCTCCACGCCCCAGCTGTCGGTGAGGGCATCGACCAGGACCAGCCCCCGCCCGCCCTCGTCGAGTTCATCCCCCACAGCCGCGCTGGGCAGGTGCGGGCACCCGTCCGCGACCTCGATCCGCACGCCACGGCCCGGGAGCCAGAGGATGCACGTCTGGCAGAGGCGCCCCGGGACATGCCGTACGACATTCGCGATCAGCTCGGTGAGCGCCAGCTCGGCCACGTCGGCCACGTCGAGAAGACCCCAGCCGGTGAGGTACATGCGCAGGATGCGCCGCAGATGGAGCGCCGAGTGCTCACTCACCGCGAAGGCGGCGCGGTAGGTCGGCTCCGCGTGGTCCGCCGGGGAAGCAGTTACGTCATTCATGTCACCAGGGTGCAATGCGACGGTTACGCTCGGCTACGTACTGAACCGAACGCCGGGCGGCGTTGCAGGCCGGAGGTGCCCACGTGGCCAACATCCACTCGCTCGACCCCAGTGCCTCGCCGCTGGACTACTTCGGCTGGGAACTGCGCCGGCAGAGAGAGGCCGCCGGCCTGAAACAGGGGCAGCTCGGCGACATCATCTTCTGCACGGGCTCCCTGATCGGCCAGATCGAGACCACGAAGAAGATCCCGACCCGCGACTTCGCCGAACGCGTGGACGCGGCACTCGGCACGGACGGCGTGTTCTCCCGCCTGGTCGGCCTGGTCCTGCGCAGCCAGCTGCCGACCTGGTTCCAGCCGTATGCCGACATGGAGGCGCGTGCGGCCTACATCTCCACGTACCAGACGCAGTTGGTGTACGGGCTTCTCCAGACGGAGGAGTACGCGCGGGCGCTGCTCCGTGTCGACCATCCGAGCAAGGCCGACGAGATGGTGGCCGCCCGGCTGGAGCGTCAGAGAATCCTGGAGGGCGAGCATGCGCCCGCTCTCTGGGTCATCCTGAGCGAGGCCGTGTTGCTTCAGGAAGTCGGCGGGCGGGACGTCATGCGCAGGCAACTGGCCCGGTTGTTGGACTTCCGTCACGATCCGTGGGTGCAGATCCAGGTCCTCCCGTTCTCAGTCGGCCAACACACCGGTTTGATGGGGTCGTTCAACCTCCTCCGGTTCGACAACGACCCTGACCTGTTCTACGTGGAAAGCTACGATCAGGGCCATATGACGGCCAATCCGCAAGTGATCAAAGAGCGTTCGGTCGGTTACGCTCGCTTGCAAGCGACCGCCCTCTCCCCCGAGGACTCGGCGGTACTGATCGCTCGGGTGATGGAGGAACGATATGGAGACCAGGGATGACCTGACCGGAGCGTGCTGGCGGAAGTCTTCGCACAGCGGCACCAACGGCGGCGACTGCGTCGAGTGCACAGTGACCGGCGGTGCGACCTGGCGTAAGTCGACGTACAGCGGCAACACCGGCGGCGAGTGCGTCGAGGTGGCCGCCGGCCTCCGCGGCACCGTGCCGGTCCGAGACAGCAAGAACCCCGCAGGTCCGACCCTGTTCGTGCACGCCGCAGCCTGGCAGACCTTCGTTGACGGGGTCCGCTAGAACTCCCAGACCAGCACCTCGGCGGCCGTCGCCGCCACCAGTTCCAGGCCCTCGGGCCCCGTGATCCGCACCGAGTCCCCCGGCCCCAACCCCGTCTCCCCCAGCCGCACTTCGCCCCGTACGACGTGCAGGTACACCCCGGGCGCGTCCGGCACCGCAACGCGCTCGCCGGGGGACGGCCTGCGGACCGAGAGCAGCGCACCCGAAGCCGGGACCGCGTACGGGGTGGCGTCCGCGATGCCGCGGACGATGGCGTACGACGGGTCGCCGCCCGGCTCCAGGGGTGACAGCCACATCTGGACGAAGACCAGCGGGTCCGGGCCCTCGTTGCGTTCCGCGTGGCGTACCCCGCCGGCCGACGAGAGGTGCTGGACGTCTCCGGCGCGTACGACCGTGGCGGCGCCCGTCGAGTCGCGGTGGGTGAGTTCGCCCTCGACCACCCAGGTGATGATCTCGGTATGGCTGTGGGGGTGTTCGTCGAAGCCCGCGCCGGGCGCGAGCCGCTCCTCGTTGCAGGCCAGGACCGGTCCGAAGCGCAGGTTGTCCGGGTCGTAGAAGGTGCCGAACGAGAAGGCGTGGCGGGAGTCGATACCGGCCGCGGCGTCGCCTCCGCGGTAGCGCTCGCCGGAGCGCCGTACATCCATCACGCCGACCACCGTAGCCCCGCCACGCCATGCCCGGGTCCGGATAAGGCAGTCTTGTCCACGTGCCCCGACCCGATTCCGCGCAGCCCGGACCCCCTCCCGAACATCCGCACGCCGCGACTCTGAAGCGTCTTGAGCAGTCCTCCGGCCGGCTCTCGGCGAACGCCATCGCCCGGATGGACGAGACGCTGCCGTGGTACCGGGCCATGCCACCGGAGAACCGATCCTGGATCGGTCTGGTCGCGCAGGCCGGGATCGCGGCGTTCACCGAGTGGTTCCGGCACCCCGAGGCCCCGCAGGCGATCTCCACCGATGTCTTCGGCACCGCTCCGCGCGAGCTGACCCGGGCCATCACGCTGCGGCAGACGGTCGAGATGGTGCGTACCACCATCGAGGTCATGGAGACCGCGATCGAGGAAGTCGCGGCCCCCGGCGACGAGTCGATCCTCCGCGAGGCGCTGCTCGTCTACGCCCGGGAGATCGCCTTCGCGACCGCCCAGGTGTACGCGCAGGCCGCCGAGGCGCGCGGGGCGTGGGACGCCCGGCTCGAATCGCTGGTGGTCAACGCGGTGCTGTCGGGCGAGGCCGACGAGGGCGCGGTGTCCCGGGCCGCCGCGCTCGGCTGGAACTCGCCCGACCATGTCTGTGTGATCCTCGGCACCGCGCCCGAGGGCGACAGCGAACTGACCGTCGAGGCGATCCGGCGCGCCGCGCGCCACGCGAAGGTCCAGGTGCTGACCGGGGTGCTCGGCAACCGGCTCGTCGTCATCGCGGGCGGCAACGACAACCCGCTCCAGGTCGCCAAGGCCCTCATCGGCCCGTACGCGGCGGGTCCGGTGGTCGCCGGGCCGATCGTGCCCGACCTGCTGGCGGCCACCCGTTCCGCGCAGGCGGCGGCGGCCGGGCTCAAGGCCGGTTACGCCTGGCAGGACGCGCCGCGCCCGGTGCTCGCCGATGATCTGCTGCCGGAGCGCGCCATCGCGTCCGACCCCTCGGCGCGCGAGCAGCTGGTGGAGGAGATCTACAGACCTCTGGAGGAGGCGGGTTCGGCCCTCCTGGAAACGCTGAGTGTCTATCTGGAGCAGGCGAGCAGCCTGGAGGGCGCGGCCCGGATGCTCTTCGTGCACCCCAACACCGTCCGCTACCGGCTGCGACGTGTGACCGACGTCACCGGCTGGTCACCCTCCGACGTGCGCTCCGCGTTCACTCTGCGCATCGCCCTGATCCTGGGGCGCCTGGCCGACGGGGATACGCACCTCTAGACTTTTGTCGGACACCAACAATTCCCCCGGCGGTTCTTCGTCCCTGTCCCCACGGGCGTCAGGGGCCGTCCACAAGAGAGAGTGTGAGGGTGCTCGTACTCGTCGCTCCCGGCCAAGGCGCTCAGACGCCCGGCTTCCTGACCCCCTGGCTCGAACTCCCCGGTGCCGCCGACCGTATCGCCGCGTGGTCGGACGCCATCGGGCTCGACCTCGCCCACTACGGCACGGAGGCCGACGCGGACGCGATCCGCGACACCGCGGTGGCCCAGCCGCTGCTGGTCGCGGCCAGTCTGCTGTCCGCTTCCGCGCTGGGTGACTTCGTGCCCGGTGCCGTCGCGGGACACAGCGTCGGCGAGATCCCGGCCGCGGTGTTCGCGGGCGTCCTCGACGAAGCGGCGGCCCTCGGTTTCGTACGGACCCGTGGACTGGCCATGGCCGAGGCCGCAGCTGTCACCGAGACCGGGATGGCCGCGCTGCTCGGCGGCGACCCGGAGACCGTGCTGCCGCACCTGGAGAAGCTCGGGCTGACCCCGGCGAACGTGAACGGCGCCGGCCAGATCGTCGCCGCGGGCACCGCCGAGCAGATCGCCGCGCTCGTCGACGACAAGCCGGAGGGGGTGCGCAGGGTCATGCCGCTCAAGGTGGCGGGTGCCTTCCACACCCACCACATGGCGCCGGCGGTCGCCGGACTCGGCAGGGCCGCGCAGGACCTGGTCGTCGCCGACCCGACGGTCCCGTACCTCTCGAACGCCGACGGCGAGGCGGTCGCGACCGGCCCCGACGTCGTCGCCCGGCTGGTCAGCCAGGTCTCGAACCCGGTCCGCTGGGATCTGTGCATGGAGACCGCTCAGAAGCTGGGCGCCACCGCGCTCATCGAGGTCTGCCCCGGTGGCACGCTGGTGGGCATCGCCAAGCGCGCCATGCCCGGCGTGCGGACGCTGGCACTGAAGACGCCCGACGACCTCGACGCGGCTCGCGCCCTCATCGCCGAGACCCAATCACCTGCCGCTGACGCGGCGGGGGCCTAAGGAGCCCGAGAGAGCATGGCGAAGATCAAGCCCAGCCAGGGCGCCCCGTACGCGCGGATCATGGGGGTCGGCGGCTACCGCCCGACCCGGGTCGTGCCCAACGAGGTGATCCTGGAGACGATCGACTCGTCCGACGAGTGGATCCGCTCCCGCTCCGGCATCGCGACCCGCCACTGGGCGTCCGACGAGGAGACCGTGGCCGCGATGTCCATCGAGGCATCCGGCAAGGCCATCGCGGACGCCGGGATCTCCGCCGACCGGATCGGCGGCGTGATCGTGTCGACGGTCTCGCACTTCGCGCAGACCCCGGCCATCGCCACCGAGATCGCCCACAAGCTCGGCACCGAGAAGGCGCCGGCCTTCGACATCTCGGCGGGCTGCGCCGGCTTCGGCTACGGGCTGACGCTCGCCAAGGGCATGGTCGTCGAGGGTTCCGCCGAGTACGTGCTCGTCATCGGCGTCGAGCGGCTCAGCGACCTCACCGACCTGGAGGACCGTGCGACGGCCTTCCTCTTCGGCGACGGCGCGGGCGCGGTCGTGGTCGGCCCCTCCCAGGAGCCGCACATAGGCCCTACGGTGTGGGGCTCGGAGGGCGACAAGGCCGGGACCATCAAGCAGACCGTGCCGTGGTCGGACTACCGCGACGGCAAGGGCCGCGAGAAGTTCCCGGCGATCACGCAGGAGGGCCAGGCGGTCTTCCGCTGGGCCGTGTTCGAGATGGCGAAGGTCGCCCAGCAGGCGCTGGACGCCGCCGGTATCGCCGCGGCCGACCTGGACGTCTTCATCCCGCACCAGGCCAATATGCGGATCATCGACTCGATGGTGAAGACCCTCAAGCTGCCGGACCATGTCACGGTCGCCCGTGACGTCGAGAACACCGGCAACACCTCCGCCGCCTCGATTCCGCTCGCGATGGAGCGGCTCCTGGCGACCGGTCAGGCGAAGAGCGGCGACACCGCGCTGGTCATCGGCTTCGGGGCGGGTCTCGTCTACGCCGCGACTGTCGTTACCCTCCCCTAGGGCATTCCGGAGTAATCCGGTTCGTTCGAACACCCCGAGCAGTCCCCGACACACACCGCTACACATCGAAGGAGCGCCAACATGGCCGCCACGCAGGAAGAGATCGTCGAGGGTCTCGCCGAGATCGTCAACGAGATCGCAGGCATCCCGGTCGAGGACGTCCAGCTGGACAAGTCCTTCACCGACGACCTGGACGTCGACTCGCTGTCCATGGTCGAGGTCGTCGTCGCCGCCGAAGAGCGCTTCGACGTCAAGATCCCCGACGACGACGTCAAGAACCTCAAGACCGTCGGCGACGCTGCCGATTACATCTCGAAGCACCAGGCCTGACCCAGGCCCGCGGCTGACGCCACCCGGCGGTGGCGCCGTGATTCAGATCCCTCTACACGTGGAGAAGAAATTCCAGTGAGCCCGACCAATCGCACCGTGGTCGTCACCGGTATCGGCGCAACCACACCGCTGGGTGGCGACAGCGCATCGACCTGGGACGGTCTGCTCGCAGGCCGTTCCGGTGTCAAGCCGCTCACCGAGGAGCGCTTCGCCGAGCTTCCGGTCCGCATCGCCGCCCCGGCGGCTGTCGACCCGAGCGAGGTCCTGGCCCGTCCTCTCGCCCGCAAGCTTGACCGCTCGGCCCAGTTCGCGGTGATCGCGGCCCGTGAGGCCTGGTCCGACGCGGGCTTCACCGCGAAGGCCGGTGAGGACGACGCCGTACACCCCGAGCGGCTCGGCGCGGTCGTCGCCTCCGGCATCGGCGGTATCACCACCCTGCTCGACCAGTACGACGTACTCAAGGAGAAGGGCGTACGCCGTGTCTCCCCGCACACCGTCCCCATGCTCATGCCGAACGGCCCGTCCGCCAACGTCGGTCTCGAACTCGGCGCGCAGGCGGGCGTCCACGCGCTGGTCAGCGCCTGTGCGTCCGGCGCCGAGGCGGTCGGCTACGCGGCCGAGATGATCCGCATGGGCCGTGCCGACGTCGTCGTCGCCGGTGGCACCGAGGCGACGATCCACCCGCTGCCCATCGCGGCCTTCGCCAACATGATGGCGATGTCCAAGAACAACGAGGACCCCGAGGGCGCCTCCCGCCCGTACGACAAGGGCCGTGACGGCTTCGTACTCGGCGAGGGCGCCGGCATCGTCGTCCTGGAGTCGGCCGAGCACGCCGCCGCGCGCGGAGCCCGGGTCTACTGCGAACTCGTGGGCCAGGGCCTGTCGTCGGATGCCCACCACATCGCGCAGCCGGAGCCGACCGGCCGCGGTATCGCGGCGGCGCTGCGGCACATGCTGGAGACCACCGATCTCAACCCCGCCGAGGTCGTGCACGTCAACGCGCACGCCACCTCGACTCCGCAGGGCGACGTCGCCGAGATGAAGGCGCTCCGCCAGGTGCTGGGCGACGACCTCGACCATGTCGCCATCTCCGCGACGAAGTCGATGACCGGGCATCTGCTGGGCGGCGCCGGTGGTATCGAGACCGTCGCCACGGTGCTGGCGCTGCACCACCGCACGGCTCCGCCGACCATCAACATCGTGGACCTCGACGAGGAGGTCGACGCGGACATCGTGCGGGACAAGCCGCGGACGCTGCCGCAGGGGCCGATCTCCGCGGTCAACAACTCGTTCGGTTTCGGCGGTCACAACGTGATGCTGGCGTTCCGCTCGGTCTGACCACGACCGGCGACGGCCGCACCGCCCGCGGGCCCGTCCCTCCCTGTCCGGGAGGGGCGGGCCCGCGGGCGTGACCGGCCTCAGGCGTCGAAGCTCGCGAAGTACGAGGCGGCCATGTCGTCGTCGCCGTGGCCCTGCGCCTGCGCCCGGCGGAACCGCTCGCCGCCGGCGGCCGCCACATCCATCCGCACCCCCGCGGCGCGCCCCGCCTCGACGATCAGCCGGGCGTCCTTCGCCGCGGTGGTGACCGAGAAGCTCGGGGTGTAGTCCCCGGTGAGGATCGCCTGCCCCTTGATGTGCAGATAGCCGCAGTCCAGCGTGCCGCCGCCGACCGCGTCCAGGAAGTCCGCCGGGTCCACGCCGAGTCCGGCCGCCAGCGCGAGCGCTTCGGCCGTGCCGTGGGTGAGGGACAGGACCCAGCTGTTGCAGACGAGTTTCAGCCGGGTTGCCGCGCCCGTGGAGCCGTCGTCGCCGACCCAGACCGTACGGGAGCCGACCGCGTCCAGGACGGGTGCGAGAGCGTCACGTACGGAGCCGGGGCCGGCCGCGAGGACGGTGAGCTGACCGTTCTCCGCCGGGACCTTGGTGCCGAGTACGGGGGCGTCCACGAAGACCAGCCCGTGCTGCCTGGCGAACGCGGCGAGCGGGAGCAGCCCTTCGGTGCCCGCGGTCGTGGACTGGAGCCAGACAGCTCCGGACTTCAGCACGGGCCCGGCCGCGGTCATCGCTTCGAGGGCGGCGGCTCCGTCGTACAGCATCGTGAGGATCACGTCCGCGCCCTCGACGGCCTCGCCGGGCGTGCCGGTGACACGCGCACCGTCAGCGGCGAGCGGCTCGGCCTTGGAGCGGGTCCGGTTCCAGACCCGGACATCGAGCCCGGCGCGGCAGAGGTTACGGGCCATCGCGGCGCCCATGATGCCCGTACCGAGAACAGCTACTGAGGTGTTGTCAGCCATGGGCCGATCGTAAAGCGGATCAGACGACCTGGTGCAGCCAGCGCACCGGGGCTCCCTCGCCCGCGTACCTGAAAGGCTCCAGCTCGTCGTCCCACGGCTTGCCGAGCAGCCGGGCGATCTCGGCCTCCAGGTCGCTCTCGCCGCCCAGTGAGCGGGCCAGTGCGGCCCGCAGCCGGTCCTCGGGGATCAGGATGTCGCCGTGGATTCCGGTGACGGCGTGGAAGATGCCCAGCTCCGGTGTGGCGCTGTAGCGCTCGCCCTCGGCCGAGGGGCACGGCTCCGACGTCACTTCGAAACGCAGCAGATTCCAGCCACGCAGCGCCGAGGCGAGCTGGGACGCGGTGCCGGTCCCGCCCTTCCAGGAGAACTCGGATCTCCAGGTGCCCGGAGAGGCGGGCTGCCTGATCCAGTCGAGATTCACCCGCGCACCGAGAACGCCCGCCACCGCCCATTCGACGTGTGGGCACAGCGCGCGTGGTGCGGAGTGCACGTACAGAACTCCACGTGTCGTCACCGGGACCTCCAGTGCGGGTCGAGGTTCGCCTTCCCCAGCGGCCTCTCGCCCGTTCTGCCCCGGGGTGCAACAGTAAACAGCATCGGGAGTTAATCTCCTGAAATGGGACAGTATGTGACGTGATGTAATTTACCGGAGCCGCTGATGGGCGATGTTGCCACTGGTCCGACGGGGAAAAACTACCGCGCGGGGGCCTCACTCGTGTGACGTACTGTCGGTCCTGGCCCCGTTGAACACAGAGCTTTCACTCGGCAGGACGCCCGGGTCGGCCACTTGGAGGGTGCAGAGGGTGCAGAGGAAGCCGGAATACGCGCCGGGGTCCGCCCGGAGCCGCCGCGGCCGCACCGCTGTCGCGGCGCTGCTGGCGGCTGTCGTGCTCCCGCTCGGCGCGACGGCCGGCTGTGACTCTTCCGACAGTGGCGGGAAACATGCGCAGGGCCCTCACGGCGCGCCGTCCTCACCCGCCCCGACCTGGGACACCTCCCCCGGATCAGTGGCCGCCGTGGGCGATTCCATCACCCGTGGCTTCGATGCCTGTTCGGTGCTCGCGGACTGTACGAAGGTGTCCTGGGCGACCGGTTCGGACCCGAAGGTGCGCAGTCTGGCCTCCCGGCTCGGGGTGAAGAAGCAGTGGAACGACGCCAGGACCGGGGCCCGGATGGCCGATGTGCCCGCCCAGATCGACGCTGCGGCGGCGCACCGCCCCGAGTTGGTGACGATCATGGCAGGTGCCAATGACGCATGCCGGGACTCGGTTTCGCACATGACACCGGTGGATGAATTCCGCACCTCGTTCATGACAGCGCTGAAACGTTTTCGCACGGCGCTGCCCAAGAGTGAGGTCTATGTGTCGAGCGTGCCGGACCTGAAGCGGCTCTGGTCGCAGGGGCGCGGCAATCCGCTGGGCAAGCAGATCTGGAAGCTGGGGATCTGCGCCTCGATGCTGCGGGACGCCGATGCGATGGACCCGGCGGCCGTGGCGCGGCGCGACGCCGTGCGGGAGCGGGTGGTCGCGTACAACGCGGTGCTCAGGGACGTGTGCGCGTCGGACACGCACTGCCGTTACGACGGCGGGGCGGTCTTCGGTTTCCGGTTCACCGGGGCCCAGTTGAGCCCCTGGGACTGGTTCCACCCCGGCCGGGACGGCCAGGAGCGGCTGGCCGAGATCGCCTACCGCAACGTCACGGCCGCCCGGCCTCCGGCGTAGGGTCCGGTCATGAGCAGCGCGCAGCCGGAGATCTTCGGCCGTCTCGGTGACGGCACCCCTGTCCACCGCTGGACCCTGGAGCGCGGCGGCACGCGGGTGCGCGTGCTCACGTACGGCGGGATCCTGCAGTCCGTCGAGGTACCCGACCGGACGGGGGCGGCGACCGGTGTGGCCCTCGGGTTCCCGGACCTCGCCGGGTATCTGGCCCACCCCGGGCCGTACTTCGGGGCGCTGATCGGGCGGTACGCGAACCGCATCGCGGGCGGTGCGTTCGCGCTCGACGGGCGGACGTACCGGCTGCCCCGCAACAACGGGCCGCACAGTCTGCACGGCGGCGACCGGGGCTTCGACAAGCGGGTGTGGGAGGCGGAGGCCACCGGGCACGGGGTGCGGCTCTCGCGGGTCAGCCCGGACGGCGAGGAGGGCTACCCGGGGCGGCTGGCCGTCTCCGTGACGTACGGCCTGACGGAGAGCGGTGCGCTGCGGATCGGGTACGAGGCGACGACGGACGCGCCGACCGTGGTGAGCCTGACCAACCACTCGTACTGGAACCTGGGCGGCGCCGAATCCGGCAGCGCGGCCGGGCACGAGCTGCGGATCGCGGCCTCGCTGGTGACGCCGGTGGACGCGGAGCTGATCCCGACCGGGGGTTCGGAGCCGGTGGCGGGGACGCGCTTCGACTTCCGGGAGGCCCGTAAGTCGGGTCCCGGCTATGACCACAACTATGTGCTCGACAACGAGGTGCCCGGTGGCGGCAGTACGGAGGCCGCCGAACTGTTCGACCCGGCATCGGGGCGGGTGCTGACGATCACGACCAGCGAGCCGGGCCTGCAGCTCTACACCGGTGACCACATCGACGACGGGCCGTACGGTGCCTGCGCCGGGATCGCGCTGGAGACCCAGCGCTTCCCCGATGCGCCGAACCGGCCGGAGTTCCCCAGTGCGGTGCTCAGGCCGGACGGCGCCTACGTCTCCGAGACGGTGTACGGGTTCTCCACGCGGTAGCGGGCGCGGGCTCTGCCCGGTCCGGCGCGCCCCCGCCCTGTCCTGCCCGGTGGGCAGGGGCGGGGGCGCGCCGGTGTGTCAGACCGTGATCGCGGCCGTCAGCCTGGTGTCCGTGAGGGAGCGGCCGGCCCGGATCTCGTAGCCGCCCGGGCGGCGCGTCCAGCCGCCGGACTCCTCGTCCCAGGTCTCGAAGACCCGCGGGGAGAGCGCGACGGCCACCTCCACCGTCTCCCCCGGCGCCGCTTCCACGGTGGCGAATCCGGCCAGCTGGCGGGCGGCCCGGTCCGGTCCCGGGCTGTCCGGGGCCGCGTAGACCTGGACCGTTTCGCGGCCGGTGCGGCTGCCGGTGTTGCGGATACGGACGGTCGCGGTCCCGGTGGCCGCTTCCAGGGACTCGTAGCTCCACTCGGTGTAGCCCAGGCCGTGGCCGAAGGGGTAGGCGGGGGTGGCGCCGGACCGGTCCCAGGCCCGGTAGCCGATGAACACGCCCTCCTCGTAAGGGAGTTCGCCGTTCTCCGGCTCGACCCTGCTGACCGGGGCGTCCGCCAGGGCCACCGGCCAGGTGGTGGGCAGCCGGCCACCGGGCTCCGCCGCTCCCAGGAGTACGTCGGCGAGCGCGGCACCGCCCTCCTGGCCCGGGAACCAGCTGAGCAGCACCGCCGCCACGCTCTCGCGCCAGGGCAGCTCCACCGGGGAGCCCGCGTTGACGACCACGACCGTGTTCGGATTGACGGCCGCCACCGCGCGTACCAGGTCGTCCTGGCGGCCGGGGAGCCCGAGGTCCTTGCGGTCGAAGCCCTCGGACTCGACCTCCTCGGTGGTGGCGACGACCACGACGGCGGTATCCGCCTCGCGTGCGGCGGCCACGGCCTCGGCGATCAGCTCGTCGGGGTCGTGCTGCGGGTCGCGGTGCATCAGCGAGAAGCCGATGGCCTGGAGCCGGGATCCGGCGCTCTTGTAGACGGTGTACTCGAAGGCGATCGCGACGGACTCACCGGCCGTGAGGGGGGCGGTGCCGCGCTCGACGGGGGCGCCGAAGACCGCGGCGAACGGGTCGGCCTCGTCGCCCGGGAGTTCGTCCGCTTCGAAGAGGACCCGGTCGCCCACGGTGAGCCGGAAGCCGCCGAGTCCCCGGGTGCCGAAGGTGTGCTCGCCGCTCTCCCTGGGGGTGAACGTGCCCTTGACCTCGATGGTGTGCAGCGCCTCGTGGGTCACCCCGTCGGGCAGGTCGCTGCCCACCCACTGGATGCGTCCGCCGGGCACCGATGCGGTGCCGAGGATTCGGCCCGCCTTGTCGCGGCAGACCGCGTGCAGGGCGAACCCCTTGCCCGCAGGGGCCAGTTGGCCGCTCGGGTCGGCGCCGATGGCGTAGCTGACGGCGCCGTCCGGGAGTGCGGCGGCCAGTCCGTCGAGCGGGGAGACCAGCTGGGTCGGGAAGACGGTGGCCGAGCCGCCGCCGAGGATACGGGCGTCGCGGGCGGCGGCGCCGATGAGCGCGACCTTGCGGGTCCTCGGCGCGTCCAGCGGCAGCGCGCCGCCCTCGTTCCGTACGAGCACGAAGGCGCGGCGGGCGATCTCGCGGGACAGCTCGCGCCCGTCGGTCTCCGGCGGCGGCTCGGTGACGACCGGCGGTGCGCCGTCGAGGATGCCGACCCGGGCGGCCAGCCGCAGCACGTTCCGTACGGCGTCGTCGACCGCGCTCTCGGGGACCTCGCCCGCCCTGACGGCGGCGGCCAGCGGCTCACCGTACGGGGTGACCGGTCCCGGCATGGCGACGTCGAGGCCGCCGGTGATGTCCCCGGCGGTGGAGCGCGCGGCCGTCCAGTCCGAGACGTTGAACCCGTCGAAGTGCCACTCGCCGCGCAGGACTTCGTTGACCAGGTAGCGGTGCTCGGTCATCGTCGTGCCGTTGACCGTGTTGTACGCGGTCATGATGCCCCAGGGGTGGGCGTTCTTGACGATGGTCTCGAAGGGCGCCAGATACAGCTCGCGCAGTGGGCGCGGGGCGATGAGGTTGTTGACGGTGAAGCGGTCGGTCTCCGCGTCGTTGCCGACGAAGTGCTTGACGGTGGTGCCGACGCCACCGCTCTGCACTCCCCGGACATAGCCGGCGCCGATCTCGCCGGTCAGATGCGGGTCCTCGGAGTAGCACTCGAAGTGCCGTCCGCCGAGCGGCGAACGGTGCAGGTTGACCGTCGGCGCGAGCAGGACGTGCACCCCCTTGCGCCGTGCCTCCTGGGCGAGCAGGACACCCGCCCGGCGGGCCAGCTCCGGGTCCCAGGTGGCGGCGAGTGCGGTCGGTGACGGCAGGGCGATGGACGGGTCGTCGGCGGTCCAGCGCACTCCGCGGACGCCGATCGGACCGTCGGACATGACGAGGGACCTCAGCCCGATCTCCGGGACCGCCGGGAGCGACCAGAAGTCCTGTCCGGAGAGCAGCCGGGCCTTGGTACCGAGATCCAGCCTGGCGAGTGCGGCCTCGACCGCGGCTTCGCGGACCGGGTCCGCGTCGTTGATGGGGGTGGCTGCCACCGTCGTACCTCCGCCTTGACGTAGTGAAGTTCCGCAGTCCCGTGCGTGATGTCTCCATCCTGACGCGCGTACCGGTAGATCGGTAGGTTTCGTTACTTCTTCGTGATGTGCGATGTCGTACGGTCCTCGGAGAGCACGTCTCGGACGGGGAAGGGAGCCGGTGGATGGGGAGCACCAGAGGCGAGGGGCGGCGGGCGGAGATCCTCCGTGCGGCGCTTGAGGTCATCGCGGAGCGCGGCTACCGGGGGACGACGCTCGGAGCGGTCGCCGAGCGGGTGGGCCTCACTCAGCAGGGGCTGCTGCACTATTTCCCGAGCAAGGACGCGCTGCTCGTCGCCGTACTGGAGGCGCGGGACCGGTGGGATCCGGGCGGGTCCGCGCGCTCGGGTGAGCCCTGGCCGCTCGGACTGCTCGGCTCACTGGTCGAGTACAACGCGATGCGGCCGGGGGTCGTGCAGACCTTCGCCGCGCTGCTCGGCGAGAGCGTCACGGACGGGCATCCGGCGCGGGACTTCTTCACGCGCCGCTATACACAGGTGCGGGGTTCGATGGCGGCCACGCTGCGCGGCGAGTTCGGGGACCGGCTGCCGGGCGGGCTGACCCCGGAGGAGGTCGCCCCGCTGCTGGTGGCGGTGATGGACGGGTTGCAGTACCAGTGGCTGCTGGACCCGGAATCGGTGGATATGCCCACCGCCTTCCGGGCCTTCACTACGCTGCTCGGGGGCGGCGCGGCGGCGGGGTGACGGGGGCCGGGTCTACTGGGCCCACAGGTGCCGGGGTTGCTCGGGCCGGGGCTACGCGTCCGGGGTTACTGGGCCCGGTAGGGCGTGGCGGCCGGGGGCGCGAGCGTCGCGGGTGCGCCGTCGGCGTGCGGGTCCCGTGGGGCGTGCGGGTCCGGGGCGCCGTCGGGGTGCGGGTCCCGTGCCTGGTCGGGGCGCGGACCTCGCAGGGCGTCCGGTTCCGCTTCCGGTTCCGTCGCGGTCTCCCCCGTCAGATCACGCGCCATCAGCGTCGCCCCGGCCACCGCGCCTGGCATCAGGAAGACCGCGACCAGTGGCACCAGGAAGCAGAGCGTCAGCGGGACGCCGAAGCCGAGGGTCAGCAGGCGGCGGCTCTTCAGCAGGGCCAGCCGCTCACGGAACTCCATACCGCGGCGCTGCAGCGCGATCGCCGTCAGCTCCTCGGCGAGGAAGAAACCCGAGACGCAGAAGCCGATCGCCGGGACCACGGTCTGGCCGACGACCGGCAGGAAACCGGCCACGAAGAGCAGCAGTCCGTAGCAGGCCACCCGCACCAGGACACGGACGCTGTCGCGCGCGGATATCCACAGCTCACGCCAGAAGGAGAGGCCGGAAGCGGGGACATCGGAGCCCTCCGACGCGTCGACCCGCTCCGAGAGCGCGTCGTAGAAGGGCTGGCCGACCAGCAGGGTCACCGCGGTGAACGAGACGACGGCGAGCAGCAGAGCCAGCGCCCAGAGCAGTACGGTCAGCACACCCCGAAGGAGCCCCGGCCAGGGCGAGCCCCAGGTGTCGGCGAACGGGGTCGCCCAGGCCACGGCGTCGTCCGCCCAGAACGCCAGCGCGACCAGCACCGCCGCATAGAGGACCAGCGTGATCAGCCCCGGCAGCAGCCCGAATCCGTACTGCCTGCCGCGCCCGCCGACCCAGCGCTGCCCCTTCACCAGATAGCCGAAGCCCGCCCCGAGATCACCCATGCGCAGCAGCCTAGCGGGGGGCGGGGCAGCGGAGTCCGGCAGCGGCCGGGGCCGCACGTCCCGGCCCCGGCTCAGGCTCCGACCCCGGCCCCGGCCCCGGCTCGGGGGTGGGCTCGGGGGCGGGGGCAGGGACGGGGGCGCCAACAGCCCGTACGGAGACGGCGAAGGGCCGCCCCCGCCGGAGCGCTCCGGAGCGGGGACGGCCCTCCCTGTCCCGGGCCGAGCCGGGATCAGCGGGTCATGATCAGGCGACGGCCAGGTCGACCTTGATGTTGCCGCGGGTGGCGTTCGAGTACGGGCACACCTGGTGCGCCTTCTCGATCAGCGCCTGCGCGGTGGCCGTGTCGACGTTCGGGATGGCGGCGGTGATGGTGACCTCAAGGCCGAAGCCGCCCTGCTCGGTCTTGCCGATGGAGACGGCCGCGGTCACGGTCGAGCCGGAGATGTCGGCCTTCTCCTGGCGGGCGACGACACCCAGCGCACCCTGGAAGCAGGCGCTGTAACCGGCGGCGAAGAGCTGCTCCGGGTTGGTGCCCGCGCCGCTTCCGCCCATCTCCTTCGGCGGGTTGACGACGACGTCGAGGTTGCCGTCGTTGGAGGAGACCCGGCCGTCACGGCCGTTCTCCGCGGTGGCGACAGCGGTGTACGCGACATCGATCTTCTGGATTGCCATGCGAGTTCCTTCTGTTGTGTACGCCGCGTCTCGCGCCCACGACCGCGGCGGCCTGGGGACGAGACTACTGGTTCACGGCGACGATCATCTTCCCGGTGTTCTCACCGCGCAGCAGCCCGAGAAACGCGTCGACGCCCTGCTCTACGCCTTCGACGACCGTTTCCTGGTAGGTGAGCTCGCCCGAGGCGATCCAGCCGGCGACATCCTTGACGAACTGCGGCTGGAGCGCCGCGTGATCGCCGACGAGCATGCCCTGGAGCCGCAGCCGCTTGCCGATGACCAGCGCGAGATTGCGCGGAGCCGGGGTGGCCTCGGTGCTGTTGTACTGCGAGATCATTCCGCAGATCGTGGCGCGGCCGTGCACGTTGAACGAGGTGAGGGCCGCTTCCAGGTGCTCGCCGCCCACGTTGTCGAAGTACACGTCGATGCCGTCGGGTGCCGCCTCGCGCAACTGCTTCGTGACGGGGCCGTCCTTGTAGTTGAAGGCCGCGTCGAAGCCGAGGTCCTCGGTGAGGTGCCTGACCTTCTCATCGGAGCCCGCCGAGCCGATGACGCGTGCGGCGCCCCTGATCCTGGCCATCTGGCCGACCTGGCTGCCGACGGCGCCCGCGGCGCCGGAGACGAAGACCGTCTCGCCCTCCTTGAAGGAGGCGACATCGAAGAGGCCGGCGTAGGCGGTGAGTCCGGTCATGCCGAGCACACCGAGGTAGGCCGAGAGCGGGGCGGCCGAGGGGTCGACCTTGGTGGCGTGCTTGGCCGGCACCTCGGCGTACTCGCGCCAGCCGAGGCCGTGCAGGACGTGGTCGCCCACCGCGAAGCCCTCGGCGTTCGAGGCGATGACCTCGCCGACCGCGCCGCCGTCCATCGGCTTGTCGAGCTGGAAGGGCGGGGTGTACGACTTCACGTCGTTCATCCGGCCGCGCATGTACGGGTCGACCGAGAAGTAGAGGTTGCGCAGCAGGATCCGGCCATCGGCGGGCTCGTCCACCGGGGCCTCGCGCAGGGCGAAGTCCGCGTGGGTGGGCCAGCCGTTCGGACGGGCGGTGAGGTGCCAGGCGCGGCCGGTAGTGGGGAGTGCGGACATCGGGTACAGCCTCCTGAGCAAAGATTCATGACGTGAAACATCGACTGCCTTAAACAACCATGCCTGGATATTTTAGATTGTCAAGCATGTGGGTACCATGGCGGACATGGCCACTCGTACAGACCCGCTGACCCTGGAAGTCGTCGAGCTGATCGGCGACATCGTCATCCGGTACCACGAGGAGTACGACGAGGCGGCGGCGGCGCACTCCCTCACCGGGGCGCAGGCGCGGGTGCTGGGTCTGCTGTCCATCGAGGCGATGCCCATGCGCCGGCTCGCCGGGCACCTGAAGTGCGAGCCGTCGAACGTCACCGGGATCGTCGACCGGCTGGAGGCGCGCGGTCTCGTGGAGCGCCGCCCCGACCCCGCCGACCGCCGGGTCAAGATCGCCGCCGCCACCGACGCGGGCCGGCGGACCTCCGGGGAGCTGCGCGCCACGATGGACTTCGCCCGTGAGCCGCTGGGCGAGCTGTCGGCCGGGGAGCGGACGGTGCTGCGGGATCTGCTGCGGCGCATGCTGGGGCGTACGGAGGAGTAGGGGACGGCCGGGGTACGGGAGGGGGCCGGGCCGGCGCCGCTGCCGGACCGGCAGGATGGGGGTATGCCGCGATCAGGGAGCCCGTTCGGGCCGCTCGACTTCCAGCTGGTGCTGCTGCGCCGGATGGCCGACCATCAGCCGGTCCTCGTCGAGGACGCCCGGCACGAGCTGGGCGTCACGCTCGCGGAGATGCGCGAGGCGAACCGGCGGTGGCAGGCGATGGTCCGCTCGGCCCGGTCGGGCGGGGCGGCCCGGCGCTACCGGTCGGTGCTCGGCGAGCCGTCCGCCACCGCCCGCAGGAGGATCGGCGATCTGGAGTGCGAGGCCCTTCAGTGGCCGGTGCCCCTCTGGCCGGACCTGCGGTTCGAGGTGCTGACCGCGCCGGGCGGCGCGGTGTGGAACGAGTGGCTGGTCCGCGCCCCCGGCGCCGCGGCACCCGTCCTGGACACGGCGGACGATCTACGGCCCTGGTCGTGCACGGTGGACGAGGTGGCCCGCGCCTTCGCCCCCGTACGGCCGATGGAGGGCACCGCGCCGACCCGGTGGCGGCTCGCGCTGACGCTGCCCGGCGGGCGGCCCGCCGTCGCCGACTTCACCTGGGGGCTGCTCCAGGACGTACGAGCCACCGACACACCCGCGTAGAAGCTTGCTTTCTGGCGGCCCGTCAGAAAACCACCCGGGCGGCTCAGCCCAGCGCGCGCCCGGGTTGCGGCCGTCGCACGATGCGATGAGGACCGGCTGCCGCCGGTGCCCCACCCCAGTGTTTCCCGGGAGATCGTGCCGTGACCGTCAGTCTTGATCAGTTGCGTCGTTGCCAGGTAGCCGTCGACCTCGGGGCCTCGCGGACCCGCGTGTTCGTCAAGGGCATGGGCCTCGTCGTGGACGAACCGAGCGTCGTCGCGGTGAACGTCCGGACGGGCGCGCTCATCGCCGTCGGCGACTTCGCCGAGCAGATGACCGGCCGCACCCCCGGATACATCCGGGTGGCGCGCCCCGTCACGGGCGGCACCGTCGTCGACATCGACCTGGCCCGGCGCATGCTGGGGCAACTGCTCGGTGACAAGCTGCGGCGCAGGCTGCGGCGCACCCCGATGCTGCGCGCCGCCGCCTGCACCCCGCACAAGTCCGACCCGCTGGCGCAGCGCGCCACGGTCGAGACCCTGCTCGGACTCGGAGCCCGGAAGGTCGAGCTGGTCGACACCCTCGTCGCCGCCGCCGTCGGCTGCGGGCTCCCCGTCGAGCAGCCGACCGCCACCATGATCATGGTCTGCGGTGCGGCCACCACGCAGATCGCCGTACTCTCGCTCGGCTCGATCGTCACCGCCGAGCGGATCCCGGTCGGCGGTGAGGCCATCGACCGGGCCGTCGTACAGCATCTGCGCCAGCACCACCAGCTGCTGCTGCCGGGCCAGGCCGTACGGCCGCTGCAGCTGGCGCTCAGCGGCAACGGGCTGTCCCAGGACGGGCCCGAGTACACCGAGATCCACGGCCGGGACGTGGCCACCGGACTGGCCCGTTCGGTCCAGGTCGAGACCGCGGCCGTACGGGAGGCCATCAACACCCCGCTGACCGCCGTGCTCGACGGCATCGGCCGGGTGCTGCGCGGCTGCCCGCCGGATCTGGTCGCCGATCTGTCCGACCGGGGCATCATGATGGTCGGCGGGAGCGCCCTGCTGCCCGGCCTGGAGCAGATGGTGCGCAACGCGACGGGGATGCCGGTGCACATCGCCGAGCGGCCCGACGTCTGCTCGGTCCTCGGACTCGGCGCGATGCTGGAGGGGAAGATCCAGCCCCTGACGCTGGCTCCGCTGAGCGGCTGAACCGCACCCCAGGGACCTGCGACGATCGGAGCGGGGGACCACGATGACCGCTGACACCCGGCTTCCGCTGCTGCTCGAAGCGGTGCTGAGCGTCGGTACGGATCTCGAACTGCGCGGCACGCTCCAGCACATCGTGGACTCGGCGACCCGGATGACGGGCGCGCGGCGTGGGGCGCTCGGGGTGGTCGACCCCGAGCGCGACCGCCTCAGCGACCTGTTCTCGACCGGCACCGACGGCGACGCGCTGATCGGCCTGGCCGACGACACCCCCGGCCTGCTGCGGCTCCCGGTCCGGGTCCACCAGCAGGTCTTCGGGACCCTCCATCTGGCCGACAAGGACGGCGGGGGGTTCGACCGGGACGACGAGGCGCTGCTGCGGGTGCTCGCCGCGCAGGCGGGCATCGCCATCGGCAACGCCCGGCTGTACGAGACCGCCAGGCTCCGCGAGCGCTGGATCAAGGGGGCGGCGGCCGTCACCAACGCGCTGCTCACCGGCGAGAGCGCGACCGACGCGCTGACCACCGTCGCCGAACAGGCCAGGAGCCTCGCCGACGCGGTCGCCGGTGTGGTGCTCCTGCCGACCGACGCCGGCGGTATGGAGATCGTCGCCGCCTCCACCTTCGACGACCCGGGCGACCTCATCGGCGCCACCATCGCACCGGGCTCCCCCGTCCTCGTCCAGTTGCTCAGCGGGGACCCGGTGTACATCGAGGACTCGTCGACCGATCCCCGGATGACCACCCATGTGCGGGCCCGTTTCGGGCCGAGCATGATGCTGCCGCTGCAGAGCGGCGGCAAGCTGATCGGCACCCTCGCACTGCCCAGGCGGCGCAGCGGCCGCCCCTACAACGCGGCGGACCGGACGCTCGCCCTTCAGTTCGCCTCGCAGGCCGCGCTCGCGCTCGTACTGGCCGACGCCCGGCAGAACAGCGAGCGGCTGGCGGTCTTCGAGGACCGCGACCGGATCGCCCGGGATCTGCACGATCTCGTCGTCCAGCGGCTCTTCGCGACCGAAATGATGCTGGAGTCGACCCATCGGCGGGCGGCCGGAACCGAGCTCGGGGAGCTGATCGGGCGGGCGGTCGACGAGCTGGACTCGACCATTCAGGACGTCAGGACGGCGATCTTCGCCCTCCAGCAGCCGCCGGCCGACGCACCGTCGACGCTGCGCGGTCAGGTGCTGCGGGAGGCGGACAGCGCGCGGGCGCTGCTGGGGTTCGCACCTTCGGTGCACTTCGTCGGCCCGGTGGACGCGCGGATCCCGGAGCGGACCGGCGAGGAGCTGCTGTCCGCACTGCGCCGGGGGCTCGCCCGCGCGCACCGGTCGCCGGACGCCGCCCGGGTGGCGGTGGTGGTCGACGCCCGGGAGGGGCCGGTACGTCTGACCGTCACGCACGACGGGACACCGGACGGCGAGGACGGGAACACGCTGGTGTGGGAGGCGTCGTAGGGCCGGTCCGCCCCTGCGGCCGGGTTACGGCACCGGCGACCTGGCGTCGTAGCGCAGGAAGCCGCGCCGGGTCAGGCCGAGCAGGGTGACCGCGAGGACGCAGGCGAGGCCGCCGCCGACCACGGCCGCGGTCGGGGAGGCCAGATCGCCCGCCGAGCCCGCGAGGAAGTCGCCGAGGCGCGGTCCGCCCGCGACGACCACGATGAAGACCCCCTGGAGCCTGCCGCGCATCTCGTCCGGGGCGGCTACCTGCATCATCGTGTTGCGGAAGACCATGGACACGGTGTCAGCGGCACCGGCGAGCGCGAGGAAGAGCAGCCCGAGCCAGAGGTTCCTGGTCAGGCCGAACACCGCGATGGCGAGCCCCCATCCGGCGACCGCGACCACGATCGCGAGGCCGTGCCGGTGGATGCCGCCCAGCCAGCCGGAGAAGACCCCGCCGAGCAGCGCGCCGACCGCGGGGGCCGCCACCAGCAGCCCCGTGGTGCGGGCGTCTCCCCCGTACCAGAGGACGGCCACCGCGGGGAACAGCGCCCGCGGCTGGGCCAGGATCATGGCGCAGAAGTCCGAGAAGAACGTCATCCGGAGGTTGGGGCGGGTGGCCAGGAAGCGCAGCCCGTCCAGGACCGAGGCGCGGCTCTTCTGGCCCGCGGCCCGGTCGGGGAGCATCGTGGGCAGCCGCCACATCGCGTAGAGGGCGGCGACGAAGGAGACGGCGTCGATGAGGTACGCGGCCTGATAGCCCCAGAAGCCGACGATGAGGCCGCCGAGCATCGGGCCGATCAGCGTCCCGAAGGTGGTGGTCATCGAGGACAGCGCGTTGGCCGCGGGCAGTTGTTCACCGGGCAGCAGCCGGGGGATCATCGCGGATCTGGCCGGGGCGTTGAGGGCGGCGCAGACGGACTGCAGGGCCACGATGCCGTACAGAAACCAGACATGGTGGAAGCCGGCGAACGCGGCCGACGCGAGGGCGACCGAGAGGAAGGCGGACCCGAGGGCGCTGTACAGCCCGAGTTTGCGGCGGTCGAGCGTGTCCGCTACGGCCCCTCCGTACAGGCCGAACGCGACGAGCGGCACCAGCGAGAAGAGCCCCACCAGCCCGACGGAGAAGCTGGAGTGCGTGAGGGCGTAGACCTGGAGCGAGATGGCCAGGGTGGTCATGCCCTGCCCGACCCAGGAGACGGTGTTGCCGAACCACAGCCGCCGGAAGTCGGGGGATGTGCGCAGCGGTGTGAGGTCGGCGAGTATGCGCCGACGTATCGGCGTCTCCTTGGGCGGGCGTATCGGGGTCACACGGGATGCTAACCGGCGCCCGGGACCGCCCCCCGCCCCGGTCGGGTCAGTCCTTCGACCGCTGCGACGCGATGAGACCGCTGAACAGCCAGTGGACGGCGTCGCCGTAGAGATTCTCGGGAACCAGCTCCGGATCCGTCCTGCGGAGCTGCACAAGTCCCTGGAACAGCGCCATCACGACTGTGGCGACCCCGTCGAACGGAACGTCGTCGGACTGCCCCCGCGCCTTGGCCCGGTCCGAGAGGACGGTGGACAGCGCGTCCCGGTTGCCGCGGAACTGTGCGGCCATACGCTCCTGGAACTCGGGGTGACGGATCGCGTACAGCCAGAACTCCGCCTGCAGCGGGGCGAGATCCATGTCCTCGCTCGCGACCTCGACCAGCAGCCGGGACAGCATGGTCTGGGTGTCCTCGACAGTTCCGTCCCGGTCGGACAGGATCGCGGCGGCCTCGGCGAGGCGGCTGCCGCTCCGGTTCGAGAGAAGCTCGACGAACAGCTCGTCCTTGCCCGCGAAGTTCGAGTACAGCGCCCCGGTGGAGAACCCGGCGCTCTCCGCGATGTCGTCGACCGACGCCCCCGCGAAACCCTTGCGTGCGAACACCCGCGCCGCGGCCTCCAGGAGAAGGGTGCGGGTGCGCGCCTTGGTCTCCGCCCGGGTCATACGGCGCGGACGTGAGTCGTCGTCTTTCATATAGCGAACATTACCGAAATAGTGTTAATTACGTCAATTGCCGGGAGGGCGGCCGCATGGCGGGGCGCCTTCAGGCCCCGTCCGGCAGCCAGTTGCCGTGGAACCCGGCGGGCACCCGGGCGGGCAGCTCGATTGTGGCGACGGGTTCCGAGAGGTCCGTGGCGTCCAGGATCACCAGGTCACTGGCGTCACGGGTGCGGTCGTGGACATAGGTGATCAGCCAGCGCGGAGGCGCGAACGCCGCCTCGCCCGGCGTCCGGTCCGCGCCGAAGGCGTGCTCCGCGGCCGATCCCGTGTGCAGGTCGTAGCGCACGAGCGAGTTCCCGGCCGTCACATGGCCGTACCGGGCGTCGAGCCCCGCGAGACGGTCGTCGATACGGGGGAACTCGCAGGCCCTGTCGTCCAGTTGCTCTTCCCGTACCGCGCCGGTACGGAGATCGAGACGCCACCGCCACAGATGCGCGGGCACGGAGTCGTGGCCCTCCCACCACAGGTGCGCGTACCGCGCCGCGTACAGGACGACCTCGTCGCCCGCCTCGTACGCGTTGAGCGTATGGAACACGTAGCACGGATCGATGGGGAACCACCGCACCGCACCGTGCGGATCGGTCCTCGGCAGCAGCCCGATCCGGGCGCCGTATCCCGGGTCCCAGCGGTAGGGCATCCCCTTTCCGCCGGGCACCAGCACGACCGGCAGATCGAGGAAGACGACATGCCTGCTGGTGAGCGTGAACTCATGCATCATCGTCGGCCCGGCCACCTCTATCGGGCGGCTCAGCCGCAGGGTGCCGTGCGCGTCGGCGCGGTGGTACGTCAGATACGGCTGCCGCTTCGCATAACCGAAGAAGTGGAGCTCCCCGGTCTCCGGGCAGATCTTGGGATGCGCGGTCATCGGGGTGGTGAGCCCGCCCCCGAAGTCGTACGGACCGACCGTCTCCAGCTCACGGGTCACCTCGTACGGCAGCGACGCCTCCTCCAGCGCGAGCGTCCGGCCGGCGTGGCTGACGACATGGGTGTTGGCCCAGGCGCCGGTCAGCTCCGGTGAGCCGTCCGGACGGGGCGGCAGCGGGGTGTCGAAGCCCTCGGTGCGCACCCAGCGGTTGCGGTAGCAGGCGGCCCGCCCGTTCTCCAGGCGCACACCGTGGAGCATGCCCTCGCCGAGAAACCAGTGCCGCGACTCCGTACGCGGGTTCGGTCCGTTGCGTACGTACCAGCCGTTCAGCTCGGGCGGCACCGCACCGGTGACCGGCAGGTCGAACGCGGTCGACTCGGCGGCGACCGGGGCGTAGTTCCCCCGGGTGTGGAAGGTGTGCTCGGTCACGGGGCTGCTCCATGGTGGGGTGAACGGTCCGCGGAGGGCAACGGGGTTGTATGCGCGCGATCGTGACGGCGCGTCAACTCTGCGGTGACACCCGTCACGCCCGCACGGCAGGGGCTCGCTATCGGATGTGCGGCAGGGGCTTCGCGGTCATGGGCGGCGCGAGAGGGGTGAAGAACCGGCTGTCACCCAGCGGCCCGAGCAGCATGACGGCGAGTCCGAGCCCGATCGCGACGACGAGCGAGGCATCGCCGACCGAGCCCTTGAGCTGCTCCTCGACCACGGCCGCGATCACTACCAGGACGGCCTTCGAAGCGACCAGCGGCACCAGGTGCACCTCGACGGACCTGCGCCGGAGCCGGGACCTGAGCAGGAACATCACCACGGCGAACACGAGGATCGTGCGCAGCGCCTCCTCCCACACCGGCCTGCCGCGGTTGAGGTACCAGAAACCGCCGATCAGCAGACCGCCGAGCAGATAACGGAGGGCTTTCGATGAGGACGTCATTTCTTCGCTCCGAGAGGTGTGGGGAGACCGGTGGCGGCCAGTGCACGGCGGCGCCGGGGTATCGGGCGGGGGCGCGCATCGGCCCCCCCGTCCGGCTGGGCGTCGCCCAGCGGCTTTCATATGGATAACGCTATTCGGATAGTGAGCATTATGTCAATCGCTGGAGAGCAGGGCGGGCAGCAGAAAGACCCCGGCCGCTCGGCCGGGGTCGGGGTGGGGTCGTGGTCGCGGTGGGGTCGGGGTCGCGGTGGGGGTGGGGTCGCAGTGGGGGTGGGGTCGGGGTCGCGGTGGGAGCGGGAGGGAAGCTGGGAGGTCCTAGACCTCGACCAGGGTGATCTCGGTGGCCTTGACGCTGGTCCACACCCGTACGCCGTCCGCGAGGCCGAGTTCGAGTGCGGCCTGCGGGGTGATCTCGGCCACCAGGTCGGGCGCCTCGGCCGAGGTGATGAGGACGCGGAGCCTGCTGCCCGCCGATGTGATCTCCCGTACGGTGCCGGGCCAGACGTTGCGCGGGCTGCCGGTCGGCCGGTCCGGGTGTACGGAGACGGCCTCGGGCGCGATGATCGCCAGCGCCCCGGTGCCCTCGGCGAGCCCGTCGGCGACGACGAGCTGTCCGCCGCCGGTGAGCGCGAGGCCGTCCCCCGACGCGGTGCCGGTCCAGGCGTTGCGGCCG
This sequence comes from Streptomyces sp. NPDC059398, assembly GCF_042751845.1. Taxonomy (NCBI): domain Bacteria; kingdom Bacillati; phylum Actinomycetota; class Actinomycetes; order Kitasatosporales; family Streptomycetaceae; genus Streptomyces; species Streptomyces sp. NPDC059398. Next base: position 38,323 of record NZ_JBHYWP010000053.1, read on the forward strand.
AGCATCCGGGCCACCCACGGCGACCGCGGATGCAGGGTGACTTCGGCGGGCGGGGCGTCCTGGAGCGTACGGCCGTCGTCCAGTACGAGGACCCGGTCGGCCAGCGAGACCGCCTCCACCGGGTCGTGGGTGACGATCAGACAGACACCGGCGAAGCCGCTGAGGTGCGTCCGCAGGGTGTGGCGCACATGGGCCCGGGTGGTCTGGTCGAGTGCGGCGAGTGGTTCGTCGAGCAGCAGCAGCCGGGGGCGGGCGGCGAGCGCCCTGGCGAGGGCGACGCGCTGCGCCTGGCCGCCGGAGAGCTGGGAGGGCTTGCGGGCGGCGAGATGGCCGACGCCGAGCCGCTCCAGCCACAGGGCCGCATCCCGGCGCGCCTCCGCGCGTGGCACCCGGCGCGACCGCAGGCCGTAGGCGGTGTTGGTGAGCGCGCTGAGATGCGGGAAGAGCGCCCCGTCCTGCGGGACCCAGGCCACCCCCCGGCGGTGCGGCGGCAGCGGGCCGACGTCGGTGTCGCCCAGCCGCAGTTCCGCGTGGGCGCGCGGGGTGAGGCCGAGGAGGGCGCGCAGCAGGGTGGTCTTGCCCGCGCCGTTGGGGCCGACGACCGCGATGGTGGTGCCCGGCTCCGCGTCCAGGGTCAGCTCGTTGAAGCCGGTGACCACCGCGTGCAGCGGCCAGCGCTCCTGCGGGGCAAAGGACTCGGGGGCCGGGCCGCCTCCCGTGGTGGTGTCCGCTGCGCCGACGGCGCGGTCCGCGTCCGGTGCGCCTTCCGCAGTGGCGGCGGGGCCGAAGCCGGGTTCGGGCCGGCCGGTGCCGTCCGTACCGTCCGTGTCGTCGGCGGGGCGTACGGGCTTCGCGGTGCGCTCGGCCGTTCCGCCGGTCCACCGTCCGCGCAGGGCGACCAGGACGGCCATCGCGATGACGAGAAGCAGCAGCGAGACGGAGGTCGCGGCCTCCGGCGAGTCCTGGAGCAGCAGATACACCTGGAGCGGCAGCGTCTGGGTGGTACCGGGCAGATTCCCGGCGAAGGTGATCGTCGCCCCGAACTCACCGAGCGCCCTGGCCCAGGTCAGCGCGGCGCCCGCGGCGAGACCCGGCGCGACCATGGGCAGCGTGACGGTGCAGAACACCCGGACCGGCGACGCTCCGAGCGAGGCCGCGGTCTCCTCGTACCGCGGACGCAGCCCGGCGAGCGTGCCCTCCAGGCTGATGACCAGGAACGGCATCGCCACGAAGGTCGCCGCGACCACCGCCCCCGAGGTGTGGAAGGGCAGCACGATCCCGAAGGTGTTCTCCAGCCAGGGCCCGAGCAGCCCCCGGCGGCCGAACCCGAGCAGCAGCGCCACACCGCCGACGGTGGGCGGCAGCACCATCGGCAGCAGGACGAGCGAGCGTACGAGCGTCTTGCCCGGGAAGTCGACCCGGGCGAGCAGCCAGGCCAGCGGCACCCCGAGCAGCAGTGAGAGGCCCAGCGCCCAGAAGGAGACCAGCAGCGAGAGCCGTAGCGCCTGGGTGGTGTCCGGGCTGGTCAGATGGGTGCCCAGCTCGCCCCATGAGGTGCGGGCCAGGATGCCGATCAGCGGCATCAGCAGGAACGCGACCGCGATCAGAGCGGGCACCGCGAGGGCGATCGGGGTGCCGGTGCGCGGAGTGCGGGCACGGACGCGGATGCTTCTCATCGGGGTTCCTGTGATCGGGATGCCGGACAGCGGCCACCCGGGTGCCGGAGCCGTGGCCGCGTATCCATACAAGGCGGGACCGTACGGGGCTGTCCACCGTCTGCGCGGATACGGCAGCGGCAACAACAGCCCCGTACGGGAGAGTTGAGCGTTCTACAGCTTGGGCGTTCTACAGCTTGGGCCGCACTACGGCTTTAGGCGTGCTACGACTTTGGCCGTACTGCGGCTTGGGCCTGCTACGGCTTTGGCCGCACTGCGGCTTTGGGCCTGCTACGGCTTCTGGAAGCCCGCGCCCTGGAGGATCTTCTGCGCCTCGGGGCCGGCCAGCCACTTGACGAACGCGGCGGCGGCCGCCGAGTGCTTCGAGTCCTTGATGGTCGCCGCCGGGTAGGAGGCGACGGCGTTCTGCGCGTCGGGGATGTCGACGGCCTGGACCTTGCCGGGCGCCGTGGCCGCGTCCGTCTTGTAGACGATGCCCGCGTCCGCCTCGCCCAGCTCGACCTTGGAGAGGACGGCGCGGACGTTGACCTCCTGGGAGACCGGCTTCACCTTGATCTTCTGGGCGTCGAGCACCTGCTTGCTGTAACGGCCGACGGGCACCTCGGGGGCGGCGAGTACGACCTTCAGCTTGGAGTCGGAGAGGTCCTTCAGGTCCTTGATCTTGTCCGGGTTGCCCTTGCCGGTGGCGATGACCAGACGGTTCTTGGCGATGATCTCCGGCGTACCGACGTCGGACTTGAGGCCGTCCATCGTCTTGGTGTCCGCGGTGACCAGCGCGTCGGCCGGGGAGCCCTGCTTCACCTGGGTGGCCAGTTCCTGGGAGCCGGCGAAGGAGTAGGTGATCTTCGTGCCGGGGTGCTCCTTCTCGTACGCCTTCTTCGCGGTGGCGAACACGTCGGTGAGCGAGGAGGCGGCGAGGACGGTCAGATCCGCCTTCGGGGTGCCGGACGCGGAGTCGGACGCCTTGGCGCCGGTGTCCTTCTTGCTGTCGTCGTTGCCGCCACAGGCGGCCAGCGGCAGCAGCAGGGCTGCGGTGACGATCGCGGTGGCGGTACGGCGGCGGGTGAGGATGCGGGACATGAGGGTGGGACTCCTTGAGGGACGGGCGGCACGGTTGCTGCCCGAGCGGATGGGGATGAGCCACGCCGAATGGGGGCCTCCCGGCTCGGGTTGGTCCGAGGGTTCGGGGAAGGGCGACGCCGCTGTGTGGGGGAGCTGCTTACGGGAGCGGATCCGAGCCGGCACGGGGCTCAGGTCCGGTCGATGTGCACACTGGTCGACTTGACGCGGGCGGTGGCCTGCATGCCGACCTCCAGGCCGAGTTCCTCGACGGCCTCCCTGGTGAGGAGGGAGACCAACCGGTGCGGGCCTGCCTGGATTTCCACCTGAGCCGCCACATCGCCGAGCTTCACGGCGGTGACGATGCCCGGGAACGCGTTGCGCGCCGAGGTGTAGGACGCGCCGTCCTCGCCTGCGGAGCTCTGCCCGATCTCGATCGAGAAGGCGGCCAGATCGCGTCCGCCGATGAGCCGGCGGCCGGATTCGTCGCGGTGGGTCGCGACTCTGCCGGCATCCGCCCAGCGACGAGCGGTGTCGGGGCTGACGCCGAGCAGACGAGCCGCCTGACCGATCGTGTAGGACTGCATATGCGGAAAGATATGCCCAGTTGGCTGGCATCTGCAATTCATCGGCCGAAGCTCCATGGCAGATGCCAATCCCCTTGGAGGAAGACCCGAAGCGCCGTTGGGCGACAGGGGACGCACGGCGAAGGCGGGGAACGTAATATCGCAAATCCGACATCCCCCTCTGTGTGCGAGGTTCCCCCATGTCTCTGGACATCCGCAGTCTGAGCATCCGCAACCAGCTCCCCGGCACCGTCACGGGCGTCACCGAGGGGGCGGTCATGGCGACCGTCAAGGTGCACCTCGGCGGCGGCCAGGAGGTCACCGCCGCCATCACCCTGGAGGCTGCGCGGGAGCTGGGTGTCGCGGAGGGCGTGGCCGTACGGGCGCTGATCAAGTCCACCGAGATCTCCCTGGCGACCGGCCCGGTCACCGGGCTGAGCATCCGCAACCGGCTTCCCGGCACGGTCACCGCCGTCACGACGGGCGGGGCCATGGCCGGGGTCAAGGTCGACGTCGAGGGGGCGGAGCTGACGGCGGCCATCACGAAGGAGTCGGCGGCCGAACTCGGCCTCGCGGCGGGCTCGTCCGTCGTCGCGCTGATCAAGTCCACCGAGGTCTCCCTCGCCACGGTGTGAGGGCGGGCGGCACGGCCGCGCCTACCGCTCGGCGAAGACGCAGGCACCGACCCAGACACTGGTGATCGCGCTGATGTAGCGCGCCCCGCAGCGGTCGGACGGGACCACCAGCTGACTGCCCGCCATGTCCAGGCCGCGTCCGTCCACGGCGGTGGCCAGCAGGATCGGCGAGTCCGCGAAGTCCGCGTCGATCTCGGCCCAGGACAGCACCGTACGGTGCCCGTCCCCGCCCTGGACGGCCAACAGGAAGCGGGAACGGTCCTTGCGCCGCGCCGGGTCGAAGGCCGGCCGTGCGTCGCCGACGACCTCGCGCAGCAGCGGACCCTCGAAGGTGTGGTGCTGCGGGCCGTTCTTGGCGCAGTCGAAGACCACATCCGCCCGGTGCTGGCCCCACCGGGCCCGCAGATCCGCCACCGTCAGCGCGACGGGCCGCACCAACTCGCCCTTGAGCACCAGGCTTCTGGGCGCCAGGGAGGCGGCGCGGACGGGCCGGGACGGTGCGGTGGTTCCACTCATGGGGTTCCCCCTCCAGGCGGGCCACTCGGCGTCCGCCCTTGCCTGGAGCCCATGATGCCCACCGCCTCGGCGCCTGAACCACAGGTGCGGCCCGATGTGGCTCGCCCGGCTCGCCGCTGGGAGGGAAAGGGGCCGCGGGAAGCGGTATCCGCGAGATGTCCGGGGATCCGGGTGAATCTCTAGACATCCAGGCCCCTCGCCCGCCGGTCCATGGCACGCCATACGCGGTCGCGGGTGACCGGGAGTTCGGTGAAGCGGATACCGGTGGCGTCCCGCAGGGCGTTGGCCAGCGCCGGGGCCACCGGGTTGAACGGGCTCTCGCTCATGGACTTCGCGCCCAGCGGACCGATGGCGTCGTCGGTCTCCATGAAGTGCACCTCGGTACGCGGCACATCGGCGAAGGCGGGCAGCCGGTACATCCGGAAGGCGGGCGTGGTGACCTGGCCACGGTCCCCGATCCGTACGTTCTCGAAGAGCGTCGCCCCCAGGGCCTGCGCCACTCCCCCCTCGACCTGGCCGCGGCACTGCATCGGGTTCATCACCTTGCCCGCGTCCGCCGCGTGCACGCTGCGCAGGATACGGATCTCACCGCTGCCGGGGTCGACGGCGATCCGGAACCACTGGGCGTTGAAGGCCACCGAGCGGGGAGTGCCGCCGAAGTACCCGTCCTCGGCGAGCACCTGGCCCGCCGTCTGCGCGGCGGCGTACACCTCCTTGAGCAGCAGACGGCGGTCACCGCACTCGACGGCCTCCTCGACCAGACGGCAGTCGGCCGGGGACACCCCGAGATGGGCGGCGGCGAAGCGCAGCAGCGACGCCGCGAGCGCCTCCGATGCCCGCAGGGTGGCCTTGCCCGCCACCACGGTGCCGGTCGACCCGAAGGCACCGGTGTCGTGGCGGACCACGTCCGTGTCCGACTGCCGGATGGCGATCCGGCCGACGGTGGTGCCGAGTTCGCCCGCCGCGATCTGCCGGTGGACGGTGGTGGTGCCGTTGCCGAACTCGGCCGTACCGACGGCGAGGTCGAAGGTGCCGTCGGCGAGCAGCGTGACACGGGCGTCGGCGATGTGACCGCCGGGCGGCCCGGTGGCGATCATCGAGAGGGCCGCGCCCTCCCCGGTGAGCCAGCCATCGGGCACGACGGCGCCCGGTGCGGTCTCCGGTGCGGTGTCCGGGGCGCCCGCGCTCTCCTTCTCCTGCGCCTGTGCCCGCTCCTTCTCCTGTGCCTGCGCCGTGCGGACGATACCGAGGCACTGGTCGAGCCCGTAGCTCGCGATGTGCAGGTCCTCCTCCTCACCGTCGGCGGTGACCATGGGCTCGCCCGCCTTGATGATGTTCCGCGCCTTGAGGTCCAGCGGGTCCATGTCCAGCCGCCTGGCGATCTCGTCGAGCACGGACTCCATGCCGAAGACGACCTGCCCGAGCCCGTACCCGCGGAACGCGCCCGCCGGAACGGTGTGGGTGTAGACCGAGTAGCCGTCGGCCCTCTTGTTGGGGCAGCGGTACACCGAGAGGGACTCGCCGCAGGCGTGGAACATCACGGCGGGGCCGTGGTTCCCGTACGCCCCGGTGTTGGAGACGACGCGCAGCTGGAGCGCGGTGAGCGTGCCGTCCCGCCGGGCCCCGGCCTTGATACGGATACGGAACGCGTGGCGGGTGGTGGCGCCGTAGAACTGCTCGGCCCGGGTGTACTCCAGCTTGACCGGGCGGCGGGTCCGCATCGCGGCGAGCGCGACGATGTCCTCGACGATCATCTCCTGCTTGCCGCCGAAGCCGCCGCCGACCCGGCCCGCGAACACGCGCACCTTCTCCAGCGGCAGTTCGAAGAGGACACAGAGCGCGCGCCGGGTCAGGAACGGGGTCTGGCTGCTCGTCCGTACGATCAGCCGCTGCCCTTCGGGCGGGGCGGGGATCCCGGCGGTACGGCCGGTGCCCGCCGCCTCTTCTGCCGCTACTGCCGCTACTGGCTCTTCTGCGTCTCCGGCCTCTCCGGCCTCCGCAGCCTCTCCGGCCTCCGCGGCCTCCTCTGCCTCTTCCAGCTCTCCCGCCTCTCCCGGCTCTCCCACCCCGGCGTGGACGTTCACGCCCGTCTCGGGGTCCCTGCTCACCCGGTCGACCCCCACCGCGGAGCCCACCTCGCCGGCCACGTTCTCGTCCATGTCCTCGAACCAGGCCACCGCGCCGTGCGTCTCCAGGCTGGCGTGCTGCACCCGCTGGGTCCGGAAGTCCTGTTCGTACACCACGTCGGCCTCGGCGAAGCCCGCCTCGACATCGCCGGTCTCGCCGTGGGTCTCCCCGACCACGTTGTCCTGCGGGCGGCTGATCCGGGATCGCTCCGCGTCCTTGGCGTGGACGACGGGAGCGCCGGGCAGCATCGCCTCCTCCGGGTCGAGCACGGCGGGCAGGACCTCGTACTCGACCTCGATCCGGCGGCATCCCTCCTCGGCCGCGCCCTCGCTCTCGGCGACGACGGCGGCGACGCGCTGGCCGACGTAGCGCACCGTGTCGTCCAGCAGCCGGGTGTCGTCCGGGTCCTCCTCGGGGTGTTCATGGCGCGCGGTCGAGTAGAGCCGCTCCGGTGCGTCGTGGTGGGTCAGTACGAGGTGCACTCCGGGCACCCGCAGCGCGGCCGCCGTGTCGATGGAGACGATCCGGGCGTGCGCGTGCGGGGAGCGCAGCAGCTTCATGTGCAGCAGCCCCGGCACATTGATGTCGAAGGTGTAGCGCGCGGTGCCGGTGACCACCTGCGGCCCGGCGGGGGCGGGCAGACTGCGGCCGACGGCCTTGCCCGCGCACGGCGCCTCGGCGTGCTTGACGCCCCGGATGGAGTCCTCGATCGCCCGGTAGCCCGTGCAGCGGCACAGATTTCCCTTGAGCGCCCTGGGCAGGTCGGTCAGCTGGTCCTCGTCGAGCGCCGCGGTGGTCATCAGGAACCCGGCGGTGCAGAACCCGCACTGGAATCCCTGCGCGTCGAGGAACTTCTGCTGTACGGGGTGGAGTTCGCCGTCCTTCGCGAGCCCCTCCACCGTGGTGACCGAGCGGCCCTCCGCCCGGACGGCGGGGTAGAGGCAGCTGTGCACGGGCTCGCCGTCCACATGCACCGTGCACGCCCCGCAGTCGCCCGCGTCGCACCCCTTCTTCACACCGAACCAGCCGCGGTCCCGCAGATAGGTCCGCAGACACTGGCCGGGGCGGGGCTCCGCGTCGAAACGCTGGTTGTTCACTTCGATCTCGTAGGTCATCGCACACCGCCCCCGGTGAGTTCGGAACGGATCTCCTCGGCCAGCCGCAGCGCCATGTGGCGGCGCCACTCGGGGAGTCCGTGGATGTCGTCGAACCAGTCGTCGTCCCGGACCTCCCGCAGGATCGCCGCGCGCAGTTCGTCCGGCGAAGGCGGCAGCGGGAACCAGAACCGGAAGGGCCGTACGGTCGCGGCCGAGACCGTGATCGCCAGCGAGCCGTCCAGCGGGTCGAGCGCGCCGATGACCAGGGCGCCGGAGCGTCCGAGCCCGTAGAGGGACGCCTGCCGGAAGGCCGTACGGGAGGCGACGGCGCGGGCGGGCAGGGTGACCGAGCGCAGCAGCTCCCCCTGGCCCAGGTTCTTCGCCCCGGCACCGGTGATGAACTCCGTGACCGGCAGACGGCGCAGCGATCCGTCCTGGGCCCGGAGCAGGCAGACGCCGTCGAGAGCGGCGGTGAGGGAGATCATCGGGCCGGCCGGCAGACCGTTGCAGAGGTTGCCGCCGAGAGTCGCCATGTTCCAGATCTTGAACGAGGCGAGGAAGGCGCGGCAGCACTGCTCGACGAGCGGCGCCGCAGGGGCCGACCAGACCTTTCCGAACCGCGAGAGCTGGGCGATCGTGCAGGTCGCGGCGATCTCCAGACCGCCGTCCGGCAGTTCCTTCAGCGGCTCCCAGCCCATCCGGCTGAGGTCGATCAAACGCCGCAGCCGGGGCTGGGGTTCGGAGAAGAGGTAGGTGCCGCCGCCCAGCCAGTAGTCGCCGGGCCGCCAGGCCGGCCGGGTGCGCGCGTCCCGCACCTCGGCCACCGTGTTGAGATCCATAGCGCTCCCCCTCGTTCCCTCTCCGTACTGCTCCCGGCCCGTACCGTGCGGGGTTCGTCGGGGTGTCCGTATGCCGGGGCCGCTGCCGACGCGGCATGTGCTCCGCCAGTGAAGCAACGCGCCGGGGTCCGGGACGACTGGTTCCGGCCACGGAAAACCGCCGGGTGCACAGCACGATGGTTGGACGATCAACCAAGGGGCGTTCCTCCATTGACGCCTGGCATTTACGATGGTTCCACTCACACTCGCCTCGTGAATGTGAGATGCCGGATCTTCAGGTCGGGCGCTGTACAAGGGGCTGTCCGGCGGATCAGGGCGCAGGTATCGCCGGTTCCCGATCGGCCCCGGTGAGCGGGGCCTGGTGCGTCCAGCTGCAAGGAGGAGGAGGGCGGCGAGGCGGTGGGGGTCCCCCCGGCCGGAGGCTGGGGGAGTCGTCAACCGACGACAACGCCGCAGATGGGCGTGCCAGGCCCCGCGTCTGCGCCCGGATCCGCCGGACAGCCCCTAGGAGCCAGAGCATGCACGTCGGACAACTTCTCCAGCTCGAATCACTCGATCTGGCCCTGCTCTGGGGGGAGCCCCCGCTCCTCACCCGGGAGATCAGTGGTGTCACCGCCACCGATCTGGAGGACCCGGCACGCTTCCTCCAGCAGGGCGAGATCGTGCTGAGCGGGCTGGTCTGGTGGAGCCCCGACGCCGGCCCGGCCAAGACCGACCACTTCGTATCGGCGCTCCGCTCGGCCGGGGCGACGGCGCTCCTGGCGGGCGAGGAGACCCATGGCACCGTCCCCGGCGTGCTGATCGACTCCTGCCGCGAACACGGCGTTCCGCTGCTCTCGGTGCCCGCGCAGACCAGCTTCCGCGCCATCACCGAGGCGGTCTATCTGCGCCAGTGGGGCGACCTCAGCCGCCGCCCGGCGCACCACTACGCGCTGCCCGCCAACGTACGGACCGAGCTGTCCCGGCTGCTCGCGGACGGCGCGGGCCCCGACGAACTGCTCGACCGTGCCTTCGCCCATCTCGGGCGGCTGCCCTGCTACCTCCTGTCGGCCGGTGGCCGCACCCTCGGCCGCACGCCGTCCGCCCCCGAACTGCCCGCGCCGCGGGCCGCCGCGCTGCTCAGGGACACCGCGAGGGACACCACCCGGGTCGCCCTGCGGGTCGAGGCGGAATCGGGCCCCTATGACACCTGGTACCTCTACCTGCCCGACCCGGCGGAGGCCCCGCCGCGGGTGCTCCACGAGATCGCCGATGTGATGGCGCAGCACCGCCACACGCTCGACCGGCGCCGGGCCACGGAGCGGCGGGCCGGTGACGAACTGCTGGCTCTGGCCGACTCACCGGTGGCGGACCCGGCGGTCCTGGACTCCGCGCTGGCCGCCTGCGGTCTGCCGGCGCACGGCCACTACCGGGTGATCGCGGCCGCGCTGGGCGGTGACGGTGCGCAGCGGGCGGAGGGGGCGGATGCGCGGGCCGCTCTCACGGAGGCGCTGAGCCAGGTGGTGACCGGACCGTTCGCGGTGGGGGTGCGGCCCGGCGGGACCGCGGTGGCCGTCCTGCACACGGGACACGACGAGGACTCCGGGCGGCCCGCGCTCGACCAGGCGTGGTCACTGCTGCACGGCTGCTCCCCCGGGACACCGCTGCACGCCGGCATCAGCGACCGCACCCCGGGCCCCGGCGGCCTCAACTCGGCTCTGGGGCAGGCGCGTTACGCCCTGGCAGCGGCGGCCACCACGGCCTCGGAGGCCGACCGGGTCACCGCGGTGGACGACCTGACCTCACTGGACGCGCTGCTGGCCGGTGTCCCCACCGACGTACGGGCGGCCTTCAGCGTCAACACCCTGGGGCCCCTGTCCGACAGCTCCAGCGGTTCGCACCGTGTGCTCCTGGAGACGCTGGAGTCCTTCCTCGCCCACAACTGCTCCTGGACCCGTACGGCCGAGGCGCTGCATCTGCATGTCAACACGGTGCACTACCGCATCCAGCGCGTGGAGGCGCTGACCGGCCGGGGGCTCTCCAACCTGGACGACAAACTCGACCTGCACGCCGCGCTGAAGTGCCGCTGAGAGGCAGGACCGCGGGCTGCCGGGCCGCTACTGCCGGTCGATATGCACATTGGTCGACTTGACGCGCGCTGTCGCCGTCACCCCGACCACGATCCCCAGTTCGTCGACGGCCTCCCGGCTCACCAGGGAGACCAGCCGGTGCGGCCCGGACTGGATCTCGACCTGGGCGACCACGTCGTCGACGGTGACCCGGGTGACGATCCCGGCGAAGGAGTTCCGTACGGAGGTGTGGACCTCCCCCGGCACCGGATGCAGGCCCTGGGCCCGCCCCTTGGCGAAGGACGCGAGGCTCACCCCGTCGATGACACGGTTCCCCGCGCCGTCCCGGTCCATGGCGATCTGCCCCCCGTCGGCCCAGCGGCGGACGGTCTCAGGACTCACACCGAGCAGACCCGCTGCCTGGCCAATGCTGTACGAGGGCATTCCTGCACCCTAAAGCCACCCGTACGGCGGCGGCGTGCGGGCCCCGTGCGGCCCCGTGCGGCCTGCGCCGTACGCGTCAGGCGGATCCGCGGGCGAAGACCCCGCGCAGGGAGGCGGCGTAGCCCACGACTCCGGCGAGCAGAAGTCCGCAGACACCCTGTTCGATCTTCATCCACTCGGGGAAACCCCCGGGCAGCGCGATGATCACGACGATGACCGCGACCATCACGGACGAGATCACCGTCAGACGGCGCCAGGCACCACGTGCGCCCCGCGCGGCACGCACGGCGAACCGGTACAGCAGCACGGAGCTGGCCGCCACGATGGAGCCGCGTATCCACACGGCGGAGTTCACCGCGGCGTGGTCGTCGCGCAGCAGCACGACGGCCAGAAGGGTCAGGACGCTCAGGCCGAGATAGCCGCCGACCAGCAGTTTGATTCTGCGGAACGCCTCCCTGGTGCGGGGCTGTTCCAGGCTCCGGGAATTGACGGTGTTCATACTCGTCCTCCTTGAGGGCTCCCGTTCCGGTCAGCTGGTGCCCGCGGCCGGGATCATCCGGTCGATCAGCCACACCAGCTGTCCGGCCACCTCCGGGCCGTCCAGCTCGGAGTGGTTCATGAACTGCTCGGAGAGCGCGTCGATGGTCGCCCGCAGCAGTACCGCCGCCGTCCAGGTGTCGAACTCCCCGAACTCACCGGCCCGTTGGCCTGCCTCAAGCAGCTGCTGAGCGACGGCGACGAGACTGTCGTTGCCCTGGCTCGTGTAGCGGAGCGCACCGTCGTCGCCGCGCAGGTTCCGGCTGATCTCCAGCACGGCCCGCGCTTCCTTCTGGTGGGTCCAGGTGAAGTTCACGCAGGAGCGCACATAGGTCAGCACCCGCTCGCGCTCGGTGGAGGCGGCCGCCCGCTCCGCCCGCAGCGGTGGCACCGCGTCCGCGTACACCTGCTCCATCACGGCTTCCATCAGCTCGGACCGGGAGGTGAAGTGGTAGAGCACCACACTCTTCGACACCCCGGCCCGCCGGGCTACCTCCGCGATGGTGGTCGCCGCGTACCCCAGCTCGACGAGGCCGTCGATCGCGCAATCGACGAACTGGCGACGACGGGCGCGGTTCACGAAGGTGCCGTCGCCCTGACCATCCACACTCTTTTTCGACCGCATGGTCGAAAAGTAACACGTGCGGTCAGCCTATGCCATTGTTCCTGGTCAGGGGGACGCCCGAGGGGAGGCACGGGTCCGGGCGCGCGGAAGCGGCTGGACGCGGCACTCGGCGCGGTCGGCCGTGCCGACAAGGTCAACGCGGTCAACGCGGTCGACAGGGCCGGCAGGGTGGGCACGGTTGGCGCGACGGATGCGAGCGGTCAACAGGGTGGCCGCGCACCGCCGTTCAGCCCGTCAGCCGAGCTGCAGCACATGACTGTGCCGGCTGCCGAAGAAGACGAGCGGGACTCCGCCGTCATGTGCGCCGGACGAGGTGGCCGCCGATGCGACCCGCGCCACGAACAGCGTGTGGTCGTGGATCTGGATCTCCCGCGTCACCTCGCACTCGAAGCGGGCGAGGCTCCCTTCGAGCGTGGCCACATGGCTCCCCTCGACGAAGCGCGGTTCTATGTGTCCGTCGCGTGGTCCGCTGAAGTGGGAGGCGTACGCGCTCTGCCCGTGGCCGAGCACGCTCACCCCGTACCAGCCGCTCCCCGATATGAGGGAGTGCGTCTTCCCCTTCCGGAGCGAGACCATGACGGTCGGGGGATCGAGGCTGATCGACGTGAAGCTGTTGACGGTGGCGCCGCGCGTCTCCCCCTCGGGGTCATCCGCGGTCACCACGACGATTCCGGTCGCGAACAGCGCCACGGACTCGCGGTACAGCTCCATGGACGCCTCTGGCCTGGACGCTCGCATACGGACGCTCCTCTTCCTGGGGGATCGGCATCCAACGGGGGCTCCTGGCCCACCCCGTTGCAGGTTAGGTTAGCCTAACTTAAGCAGAAGGGCTTCGAGGTGTCGTACGCCGGTCCGGGCGTGCCCGCACCTGCCCGTGTATCGGCCTGTCGATCTGTCGACTCATCGACCTGGAGTGATGTATGACCGCTGGGACCGTCACCACCCGCCCCGTCCAGGCGCCGTTCCGCGTCTTCCCCGTCCATGTGGAACGGACCGTCCGGCTCACCCCGCAGATGGTGCGCGTCACCTTCGGGGGCCCCTCGCTCTCCGCCTTCCGCACCGGCCACCGCGACCAGCGCGGCAAGATCCTGCTCCCGGCCCCCGGCCAAGCCGAGCCGCTGCTCCCCGAAGGCACGACCGACAGCGGCTGGTACGCGGTCTGGCGGACGATGCCGCCGGAGACCCGGCCCGTGCTGCGTACGTACACCTTCCGCGCCCACCGCACCGATCCGGACGAGGTCGACATCGACTTCGCCCTGCACGGTGAGGGCAGCGGCCCCGCCTCACGGTGGGCGGCCGGCGCCCGCCCCGGTGACCGCGTCCTCGTCGTCGGCCCGGCCCGCGAGGACGCCGGCGGTGTGGACTTCCTGCCGCCGCCCGGTACGCGTTCGGTCGTGCTGGCGGGTGACGAGACGGCGCTACCCGCCATCGCCTCGATCCTCGAAGGGCTCCCCGCCGCGCTGCCCGTCCAGGTCTTCGCCGAAGTCTCGGGGCCTGCCGAGGAGTTGGAGCTTCCCGGCACCGCACAGGTCACCTGGGTGCACCACGGCCAGAGCCCGTCACCCCTGCTCGACGCCTTCCGGGACGCCGAACTGCCGGTCGCCTCGCCGTACTTCTGGATCGCCGGAGAGGCTTCGGTCAGCAGGGAGCTGAGGCGCCATCTGGTCGGGGAGCGCGGGGTCGAGCGCGGTTCGGTGTGCTTCAAGGGGTACTGGCGACGGGGGTTGACCGAGGACCAGGAGGAGAGCACCGCCGCCGCACCGCAGGACGGCACGGACGACTGAGCCGGTCCGGCGGTCCCGCTCACGGCGGGGGGCCCCCCCGCCCCCCCGCCCGGGGTTGGGGGGGCCCGTCCCGGCGCCGCCCCGCCGCGCCGCCCCGCACGGCCCCGGAGGTGCG
>NZ_JBHYWP010000054.1:0-8183 GCF_042751845.1 Streptomyces sp. NPDC059398
GGGGCCGCCGGCCCCCCCCCGCCCCCCCCCCCCCCCCCGCCCCCCCCCGCCCCCCCCTCCCCCCCCAATTCCACTTCGTTCTTCTAGATCAAATAAATTATTTGAAAACCCACACCCCCCCCCCACACCTCTTTCCCCGACACCCCGCTCCGGCACTACCGCCCGACGACCAGCCAGACACCCACTCAGCTCGTCAAAGTGCCCTGGTGGAAGTACATACGCCAGCCCGTCTCCGTAAGTCTCCACAACGAACTGCGCCAGGCACGCCGACCTCGGTTGTCAGCGACATACGTGAGATGGACGATGCCCGGAGCAAGTACGACCCCTGTCATCTCGCTGACCACCACCGGGGCCTCCGGGACCACGGAGCCCGCGCTCGTCACCGTCAGGATCGACGTTGCGTCCCAGCGCTTCCCCGAGGCGCCGATCTCGGTGAACTGGGGGTCCAGTAGCTCCGAGACCAGGGCCGGCGAGGCCCGGACACCCGGATCGAGGAGTCGCATCTCGGCCACCATCGCCGCCTTCACAGCCTGGTCCTGCTCGCCCTCGTCCGCCGCCATGCCCGCACCCTACGGAACCCCCTCACCTCCACACACCGAATAAGCGGACATCCACCCAATCCCCCTACTCCTTCGGCCGCTACCGCTATGGGGACCTCCGCGATCCCCTCCACCCCGTCAGCCCCCACGACCAGCGTGAACGCGCCGTTCGGTCAGCGCGGCGGCACCATCGCGCGCAGCGCCGCCTTGTCCGGCTTGCCGCTGGGGGCGACAGGGACCTCCGCGAGGAAGCCGACACCGACCGGGACGCTCGCCGTGCCGAGCTCACGGGCGACCAGCTTGCGCAGCGTTTCCTCTTCGGGGGCGGCGGCTCCTGGCCGTAGTACGACGAAGGCGTGGATGGCCTCGCCGGTGTGCTCGTCGGGGACGCCCACGACGTAGGCCTGGTCGATGTCGGGATGTGAGGCGAGGGCGCGTTCGATGGGACCGGCGTAGTGGACGATGGCGTTGACGATGACGATGTCGCGGATGCGTCCGGCCAGCCGCAGATACCCGTCGGCGTCGAGGCTGCCGAGGTCGCGGGTGCGTACCCAGCCGTCCCGCAGCACGTCGGCCGTCTCCTGCGCGTCGTCCCAGTAGCCGGAGAAGAAGTCCGGTCTGCGCACCCACACTTCACCCGTGTCGCCGGTCGGTACGTCCCGGCCCTCGCTGTCGCGTACCGCCGCCTCGACGGTCTCCAGCGGGCGTCCCACGCTGTCGGCCAGGCCCGGGTCCCCGGTCAGTTCCCCGGGTTCGAGTACGGAGAGCATGCCCGTCTCGGTCTGGCCGTAGCCGTGGTGGACGACAGGTCCGAGCAGCGCGGCGGCGTCGGTGAGCCGGTGCGGCGGGAGCGGTGAGCCCGCCACGAGGAGGTTGCGCAGCGAGGAGAGGTCCGCGCCGTTCTCCCGGACGGCGTCGAGGATGGCGTACAACCGTGGCACCGTCACCAGGCATGCGGTGACGCGGTGCTGGGCGAACACGTCGGGGAAGCGCAGCTGTTGCCCGGGGATCACGGCGGTGCCGCCGCCCATCAGGCACAGGCCCAGATGCTCGAAGACCACTGCGCTGTTGAGCGTGCCGAACAGCAGGAAGCGTTCGTAGCACGCGGCGAGCCGGCGGATGCGGTCGTTCCAACGGGAGGGCTCCAGGGCCCAGTTGAGCGAGAGTGCGGCGTAGGTCACCGTCGTGCCCTTGGGGCGCCCGGTGCTGCCGCTGGTGAGGTGGATGATGCCGATGTCGTCGGGGTTGCCCTGCGCGGTGAGGTCGGCAGAGCCGGAGGGAACCGCCTCTCCGGGCCGCAGGGTGGCGGCGTCCAGCAACGGGACGCCCAGTGCGGTGGCCTCGGAGGCGAGTTCCGCGTTGTCGGCGGCGTCGTCGGTGATCACGGCGGCGACGCCGCGGGCCAGGATGGACCGCAGGTGCTCTCGGGGCAGTCCCGGGCGCAGGCCGATCACCGTGCAGCCGACGGTGTGGGCGGCGATCCGGAGAGCGAACGCCTCCGGGGAGACGCCGGTGTCCAGAGCCACGTGCGAACCGGAGGTCAGGCCCACCCTGCGCAGGCCCCGAACGAATGCGGCGACCGCAGCGAGCACCTCTCCCCTGCTGACCGTGCACCCCTCGTACTCGAAGGCGGGGAGGTCGGGAGCGGCACGGAACGCGTCGATGAGTGTCTGCGGAAAGGTGCCTCCGGACTGTTCGTCCACTTCATCTCCACTCTGGGCCGGAAACTGCCGACGTAAAGGCTGCGTGAATGACCGAAAATCGATCGTAAAGACCGGTGCGACGGCCCGCTTAGCCCGTCAATCGACCACACACGTTAACCGACGCCCGGAATTCACCCATTGCCAGTACGAGTGATCTAGATCACATACAGGCGGGGTGGTCGCGTGCTTTAACCATCAAGTACCGTCTGCGACACCCCACGGAAGGCAGGACCAGAATGTCCGATTCAGTCCATGTCGACTATCTCGTCATCGGCGGCGGACCTGCGGGCCTGCAAGCCGGATATTTTCTCAAGAGGTCCGGACGGGACTATCTGATCGTGGAAGGAAGCGACGCGCCGGGCGCTTTCTTCACACGTTTCCCCAGGCACCGGACTCTTATTTCCAGCAACAAGGTGCACACCGGCTGGAGCGACCCGGAGCTGCGACTGCGCGTCGACTGGAACTCCCTGCTCTCGGACGAGGGCCCCCTGTTCACCGCTTACACCCCCCGTTACTTCCCACCGGCCGACGAGTTCGTCCGCTACCTGGGCGACTTCGTCCGCGAGCACGGCCTGAACATCCGCTACCACACCCGCATCAGCCGCGTAACGCGCCCGAACGGCGGCGAGTTCGTGGCAACGGACGAGAAGGGCAACGTTGTCCGGGCACGGCGTGTCATCGTCGCCACCGGCGTCTCCCGGCCCTATGTACCGCCCATCGAGGGCGCGGCCGATGCCGAGCGCTACGACGAGGTGACGGTCGATCCGCAGGACTTCACCGACCAGCGGGTTCTCATCATCGGCCGGGGCAATTCCGCGTTCGAGACCGCGGACAACCTCATCGAGACCGCCGCGGTCATCCACGTGGCCGGACCAGGTTCACTGAAGCTTGCCTGGCGTACTCATTTCGTGGGGCACCTACGGGCCGTCAACAACAACTTCCTCGATACGTACCAGCTCAAATCACAGAATGCGATCCTCGACGGAAACATTCTCCGTATCAAACGCAATGCCGACGGCGGATATGTGGTGAGCGTCAGCTTCTCGCGCGTTGATGAAGTCGTCAAAGACATCCGGTACGACCGGGTCATTCTGGCCACCGGATTCCGCTTCGACGCTTCGATATTCGCTGAGGAATGCCGCCCGGATCTGGTCGTCAAGGACCGTTTCCCGCACCTCACAGATGCCTGGGAATCGGTCAGCGTACCCGATCTCTACTTCGCCGGAACCATTACCCAGTCGCTGGACTTCAAGAAGTCCACCAGCGGCTTCATCCACGGTTTCCGGTACGGCGTGAAGGCGCTGGCCCGCATACTGGAACGCCGCTATCACGACGTGCAGTGGCCGCACACCGGCCTGCCCGCCACCGGCGCCGCTGTGGCCGACGCGGTCACCGAGCGCATCAACCGCACCTCGGCTCTGTGGCAGATGTTCGGGTTCCTCGGCGACAGCATCCTGGTCGACGCCGACGGCGGGGTGCGCTACTGCGAGGAGGTGCCCGTGGGGCACCTGCACACGGCAGCCGGGCGGGGCGACTTCGGGGCACTGTCCGCCTACTTCACCGTCACCCTGGAGTACGGCGCCGACCACGACCAGGTCGACCCCTTCGACATCAGCGTCAACCGTATGAACCAGCAGGACACCAGCGGTCTCGACGCCCGCTACCTGCACCCCGTGGTACGGCAGTTCCTTCCCGACGGCAGCGGAAAACCGGTCGCCGAGCACCACGTCACGGAGAACCTGGAGAACGAGTGGGACAACCCTGAGGTGCACGTCGGCCCGCTGCGCTCCTTCCTGACCGCCCGCCTCGCGGCCGGCGACGGTTCCCCGACCGGTGACGCGCTCGCCGCACCCCGGCCATGACCGGCCGGGAAACCGGCCCGGCGCACCATCCGGCCCGACCCGTGCCCAGTCAACTCCCGCAGGAGCATTACGACTTCTTCGCCGGCGGCGCCGGTGAGGAGACCGCGCTGCGGGAGAACGAGGACGCCTTCGGCCGGCTGGCCCTGCTCCCCCGGGTGCTGCGCGGCGGCGGCGACCGCAGCACCGGGGTCAGCGTCCTGGGCCGGGAGTGGCCGGCCCCGCTGTTCGTCTCGCCCACCGCCTTCCACCGGCTCGCCCACCCCGACGGCGAAGCGGCCACCGCACGCGCCGCCGCCGCGGCGGGGGTCCCGCTGGTGACAGGCATGGCGTCGACCACCGCCGTGGCAGACGTCGTCGCGGCCGCCCGCGAGCAGGACGACGAAGCGGTGGTCTGGTTCCAGCTCTATCTCCAGCCGGAGCCCGAAGTCACCACCGAGCTGGTCCGCCGGGCGGAACGGGCGGGCTGCTCCGCCCTCGTCGTCACCGTCGACTCTCCCGTCTTCGGCCGTCGCACCCGGGACCTGCGCAACGGCTTCCACGATCTGCCGCCCGGCCTTGTCACCGAGAACATGCGGGACCTGCCCGGCGGCGAGCCCGGCCGCCCCCGCTCCATCGCCATGTGGCCGGCCGGCTGGGACGACCTGTGCCGGCTGCGTGAACAGACCGACCTGCCGCTCGTCCTCAAGGGCGTACTGCACCCCGAGGACGCGCGCACCGCCGTCGAGCAGGGCATGGACGCGCTGCTCGTGTCGAACCACGGAGGACGGCAGCTCGATGCCGCTCCCGCAGCAGTCGAGGCGCTGCCCGCGGTGGTCGAGTCCGTCGCAGGACGGATACCGGTCCTCATGGACGGCGGGGTGCGCCGGGGCAGCGACATCGCGACGGCCCTCGCCCTCGGTGCCCGTGCCGTCGGCGTCGGCAGGCCCGTGCTGTGGGCGCTCGCCGGCCTGGGCGAGGAAGGCGTACGCGAGTGCCTCACCGCGCTGCGCGCCGACTTCGACCACGTGCTCGCCCTGTGCGGTGGCCACCGGCCCCGGGACCTCACGGCCGATCAGGTCGTCGAGCGCGGCACGGCACTGCGGCCGACGAGAGGGGAACGGACATGCTGAAGAAGACCACGGCGGCGGCCCTGGCCGCGGGCGGCGCCCTGCTGCTCTCCTCCCCGGCCTGGCTGCCCGGCCGGATCGTGTCCCTGCGGATGAAGCTCTTCGCCCGCGTCAACGGCGACGAGGGCCTGCCCTTCCCGCAGGAGGAGTACGGCGGCGCCGAACGCTTCGAGGAGATCTACGGCCAGCCCGCGGCGAACGGCCGCAGCAAGGGCGCGGCGCTGTCCGACCTGTTCTGGTACTGGCTCGCGCCCGGCGCCGACATCCACCAGGAGCACCTGGAGGCCGGGCCCCGCTACGATGAGGTGTCCCGGTGCACCCTCGCCATCCTGTCCGGCCCGTCGGCCGAGCTGTACGACGCGGCCGCGCGCAGTACCCGGCACGTGCTGGACGCCCTGCCCTCCGGTGGAGTGCGGGCCGTGCGGCTGCGCGATCTGATGATGCCGGTGTGGGCCGAGTTCTTCTACAGGCTGGTGTTCCAGGAGGACTGCCCGCCCGAGGCGCGGAAGCTGATCGTCGACAACGCCGAGGACGTGGTCAACGCCCTGAAGTGCACCAGACTGCGGCACCTGCGCCGCCGCGACCGGCTGACCCGCTACCTGCTGCGCAGGCTGGACGCCGGTGCGGTGCCACATGTGCTGCCGGCCGGGCTGACCCGCCGCCAGCATGCGTACTACCTCCAGGGCACCTTCTTCAACACCGCCGTCGTGCAGATGTCGGAGGCGATGGCCCACCTTCTGCTGGTGCTGGCCCAGCATCCGGAGGTGCAGGAGCGGGTGACAGCGGGCGGCGACGACGACCGCTATCTGTCGCACGTCATGAACGAGACGTTCCGCCTCTTCCCGCTGTTCGGCGTGGCCCACCGCATCACCACCGCGGACATCGACCTCGACGGCTTGCCGCTCATCCCGTCGGGATCCGTGCTGACCTTCAGTTACCCCGACTACCACGCCGGCGGTTATACCGACCCCGAGGACTTCGTCCCCGGGCGCTGGGAGACGCTGTCCGCCAAGGAGGCCCACCACATCCCGTTCGGCATCGCCGCGAACCGGCCCTGTCCGGCCTGGCGCCTCTCCCCCCTCGCGATGCGCGCCGCCACCCGCGAGGTACTGGCCCGCTTCGAGCTGGACTCACCGGTCAGCCACACCCGCTCCATCCCCCACCGCGCACCCTGTCTCCTCGTCCCCCGCAACCACCCGGCAGACACGCCGCGGCGCCGTGTCCTGCGCACCGCGCTGGCCGTACGGGACCGGGCCGAGGACGTCGGACGCAGCCTGACGCAGCTCGTCCTCGGCACCTACATGGTGCTGGACGCCCGCCGTACCAGGCCCGCCGCACGCTTCTTCGCCGAGCACGACACCGAAGGCCGCCCGTTGCCACGGGAGCAGACCGCTTCCGGCGCCGACGGGCAGCGCGAACCGGCTGTCACGACCTGCCCGTACACGGGCCGGAACACCTGACGGCGTCCCCCTCTCCTCGCCTCCTCACCAGGGAGTCCCCGTTGTCGACCACCGAGCTGGGTCCGGCCTTCTTCCTCGCCGTGGCCGTCATCCTCGTCACCTGCCGTCTCGTCGGATTGCTGCTGCGCTATCTGGGACAGCCGCCCGTGGTGGGCGAGATGGTCGCCGGCGTGGCTCTCGGCCCGTCGGTGCTCGGTCTCGTCTCACCCGGTGCCGAGGACGCCCTCTTCCCCCAGGAACTGCGTCCGATCCTGTACGTGGCCGGGCAGATCGGCCTCGTCGCCTTCATGTTCCTGGCGGGCTACGAGTTCCGCACGGACCGGCTGTCGTCGGTGGGCCGCACGGCGGTGTCCGTGTCGGCTGCCGGTATCACCGTGCCGCTGGTGCTGGGGGCGGGCCTCGCCACCATGGCCCACAACTGGGTGGACATCTACCCCGACGGCATCTCGCCAATGGTGGGCGCGCTCTTCATCGGGGTCACCCTCGCCATCACCGCCTTCCCGATGCTGGCGCGCATCATCACCGAACGTGGCCTGACCGACTCCCGGTTCGGCTCGATCTCGCTGGCCGCCGGCGCGCTGGACGACGTCGTGGCCTGGATCCTGCTGGCAGCGGTGCTGAGCCTGGCCGGCGGAGGGGCGTCCACCTTCGCCCTGGCCGCGATCGGCGCGGTCGGGCTCGGTGTGTTCCTCGCTGTGTTCGTGCGCCTGCGGCCGCAGGCGCTAAAATGGGCCCGGCGGCTGACCGAGGAACACACGCTGCTGGTCGTCGTCCTCCTCCTGTTCATCGCCGCCTGGTACACCGACCGCATCGGCCTGTACGCCGTGTTCGGCGCGTTCAGTCTCGGTGTCGCCTTCCCCAGGGATCCTGTGGTGACCCGCGCGGTGCGGGCCATCGAGCCGGTCAGCCGCATCGTGTTCCTGCCGCTGTTCTTCACCTACTCCGGCCTGAACACCGACTTCACGCTGCTGTCCGGCGGCAGGATGCTCCTGTTCACCGCGGCCTGTGTCCTGGTGGCAGTCGTCAGCAAGTTCGGTGCCTGCTGGGCCACCGCGCGGCTGCTGGGCGAGGGGCAGGACGTCGCCGTCCGGGTGGGCACGCTGATGAACGCCCGCGGCCTGATGCAGCTCATCGCCATCAACGTCGGTCTGGCCGCGGGCATCACTTCACCGGCGCTCTTCGGCGTGCTCGTCATTGTCGCCCTGGTCACGACGGTGATGACGTCCCCTCTGCTAAGCCTCTGGGACCGGCTGGGCCGCGGCCGGACCCGGGCGGACGTCTCGGTGGCCGAAGCCGCCGCCGGCTGAGGTGGCAGGCCACCGCGTTACGTCACGCGTCGGGGATTCGTCACGTAGCCGTGGTCACCGCGGACACCGTACGGCTGCGGGTCGGCGGTAAAACCCGGGCGGGGGGGGGGGGGGGCGGGCGGCGGCGCCGGGGGGGGGGGGGGCGCCCAGGCGGGCGGTGGGGGATGAAGGGCGGCCGCGTCGCCACCCAGCCGCAGCCGCTGAAA
>NZ_JBHYWP010000054.1:8193-27035 GCF_042751845.1 Streptomyces sp. NPDC059398
GCGGGGGCCCCCCGCCCCCCCGTGCGGCGGGCGCCGGGGGTAAAACCGCGGGGGGGGGGCGCCCCCGCCCCGCCCCGCGGGGGCCCCCACCCCCGATCCTCAGGGCCGGGCCATGGCGGGCGGGGCCGCGTCGACTCCCCACCTCGTCGGCTTGTCGGAGAGCTTGATCCTGATCGTGCCGGAGCGGAGCAGGTTCTTGTGGGACAGCCAGCTCTGGCTCAGCTTGCCCTTGTTCGTGTGCACGGAGGACACGTACTGAAGCTGCGACGCGTTCGCGCCCGGGGCGTCGATTCTGATCGTGCGGCCGTGTTCGGGCCGGATCTCGACCTTCTCGAACATCGGCGCGGAGACGACGTAGGTGGCCGAGCCGGGCTGGGCCTCGAAGATGCCCGCCATGGCGAAGACCAGCAGCGAGGAAGTGGCGCCGAGGTCGTCATTGCCGGGCATCCCGTACACGTTGTCGGTGAAAAGGGTCCGCATCGCCCGCAGTACGGCGGAGGTCTTCCACGGCGCGCCCGTCCACGCGTACATCCACGGAGTGTGGAAGTCGGGCTCGTTGTTGGGGTTGAAGGCGAAGTTGTTGTGGTAGTCGTACGCCCCGGTCACCCAGGAGTCCGAAGCGGCTTTCGCCGGGTCGGTGAGTACGGTCGGCATGTCGAAGAACTTGTCGAGCCGCTGCTCGGCCTGCGAAGAGCCGCCCATGAGCCCGAAGAGCGTCTGCGGGTCCTGCTGGGCGAGCCATTCGTACTGCCACGCGGTGCCCTCGTGGAACGCCCCGGCCTGTGCGGGATCGGGGTCGCCCGCGACGGTGCCGTCCGCGTTCCTGGTGACCGGGAATCCGGAGAATCCCTGCGAAGTGACGCTGGGGTCCCAGAGCTTGGTGAAGTTGTCGCAGCGCCCGGCGAGCGTCGCGGCCTTGTCCTGGTAGCCGAGGCCGCCGGCCATCGTAGACAGCGCACAGTCGGCGAGCGCGTACTCCAGCGTGGCCGAACCCGACTGGCGGCTGTCACCGTATTTGTAACCCGGCAGATTCTGGTAGCCGACCCAGCCGTTCTTGACGTACGTGGGATTGCCGTCACGGCCGCGGAAGACCGACTGGTCCGCGGGGACCTCGTTGGCGTTCTTCCACAGCGCCCCGAAGAGCCGGCGGGCGGTGCGGTTGTCGAGCAGGCCCCGGTTGTAGATGTCGACGATCCATGGCGTGACGGGGTCACCGCTCATCACGTTCGTCTCGCTGTTGCCGAGCGCCCAGCGCGGCAGCCAGCCACCGTCCTGGTAGATGTGCAGCACGGACTTGGCCATGTCCGTGGCCTTGTCCGGGTTCAGCAGGGCCACCAGCTGGTTCTGGGAACGGTAGGTGTCCCAGAGCGAGAACATCTGGTAGTACGTGGAATCGGCACGGTGCACCCGGTCGTCGAAACCCCGGTAGCGGTTGTCCACATCGGACCCGATCGACGGGTGCAGCAGCGAGTGGTACAGCGCGCTGTAGTACGTGCGCTGGTCGGCGGTACTGCCGCCGGCGACCCGCATCCGGTCGAGTTCCTGCTGCCAGGTGCGGTGCGCGGCGGTGCGGGCCTTGTCGAACGACTTCGGCTGTTCCGCCTTGCGGTTGAGACGCGCCCCGTCGATCGACGTGTAGGACAGACCCACCGAGGTTCCGACCTGGTGGCCCTTGGCCGGGTCGAACGTCGCATAGGCTCCCGCGCGCTTGGTTCCGCGGGACGCGTCACGCCGGTTGGGGGTGATGGTGTTGTCGGTCCAGGTGCCGAAGCTTGCGAACTTCCGGTCGAACTTGGCGCTGAAGTAGATCCGGTAGCGCTCCTTGCCGGTCTCACCGCAGAAGTTGCCGCCCTGGAGCCAGCCTTCGACGGTGTCGTTGCCGACGACGTGGACGTCTCCGGCGTAGGTGCTGCCGTTGCTCTCACCGGTCTCGATGAGCACGTTCTCGGGCCCCGAACCTGCGGGGTACGTGTATCGGTGCTGGCCGGTCCGCTGCGTCGCGGAGAGTTCGGCCTTGATGCCGTTGTCGAACTTCACTCCGTAATAGCCGGGCGCCCGGGTCTCGTTGTCGTGGCTGAACTTCGCACCGTACTGCGCCGGATCGGACGATGTCACCGCGCCAATGGTCGGCATGAACCGGAAGTTGCCCATCGTCTGGCAGCCGACGCCGGAGAGGTGCGTGTGGCTGAAGCCGAGGATCTTGTCCTGTTTGTAGTCGTAGGACGCGTACTGGTTGAGCTGCGTGTCGGGGCTCAACTGGACCATGCCGAACGGAACGGCGGCGCCGGGGAACGTGGTCCCGTCGCCGTTGTTGCCGATCGACGTGTCGACCAGTGCGGTCGGATCATCGGCGAACTTCGGTCCCCGACCCTTGGCGTCTGCGACGCCCGGAGTGGTGGATGCCGCGGCCACTGTGGTGGCGAGCAGCAAGGCGGCGAACACGCGTTTCCACGCTCTCATGGCGATCCTTCCTGTGACAACGTTGTCAAGTTTGGGTGAACTTTGCCCTCCACGTACTTGCTCCGTCAATCCAGTTGACCGCACGAGTGCCGCGTGGATGCCGCATGGATGCGGTATGGGCGCCGTATGAGCCTCGTACGGGCCGATTTGCCCCGGGAGGACGCCGTGCGAGGTCCGTGCGGCGCCTGTTCTCATACACGGATGAAGAACACTCCGAACGCAGACGTCCCTCTGTCCGACCCTTGGCTTGGGCACTTCACGGAGCGCGGGTACACGAGTGTCCGCCGTATCGGTGCCGGTGTTGAGGGCGTCGTCTACCGGCTGGGCGAGGGCCGGGTCGCCAAGGTGTGGAGCGGTCGGCCGCCGGCCGATTTCGGCCTCACCCGCCAGGTGTACGCGGATATCGCTCGGCACGCGCTGCCGTTCTCCACCCCGGAGATCTTCGACGTTGAGGACCACGGGGGCGTTCTGATGACGTACGAGCGTGAACTGCCCGGAGCCCCGATGCGGGCCGACTCGGCTCACGGGGCGCCTGGGCGCGAGTTGCCCGCCCAGCACATCGATGTGCTCCTTGCCGTGCTGCGTGGCCTGGCCTCCGTGCCCGGCACCGACGCCATGCGCCAGTTGACTGTCCAGGGCGACGACCGCCCGCTGTGGCGGGACCACGACTGCTTCCGTAACGCGCTCGCGGCCCTGGTCGCCAGGGCCGTCTCCCGGCACGGTGGCGCCCTGGCCGCCCATGTCCCGTACTTCGACGCGGGAGTTGAGCACACGCAGAAGGCACTGCGCTCGCTTCCCGAACCACCGGTGACAGTGATCCATGGCGACCTCGTCCCGCCCAACATCCATATCGCCGTGACCGGCCGGCCTGTCGCGGTGCTCGACTTCGGCTTCTACTCGACCGCAGGCGACCCGGCCTTCGAGGCCGCCGTCACCGCTGCCATCTGGGACATGTACGGGCCGCACGCCGAAGAGCACACCACGGAACTCACCAGGCTCTTCGCCCACGAGCTCGGGTACCCGCCGGCGGCCCTCGCCGCCTATCAGGCCGCCTACGCACTGACCACCTACGACCTCTTCGGCCTGGACGACCGTGACGGGCACTTCCGGTGGTGCGCAGAGCAGCTGCGCCGCAACGCTGTGTTCAACGCCTGAAGCGGCCCTCCGTCGCAACTACTTGCTGAGGTGAGCGACGTCTTCGCGATCGGCCAGGTGGTCCTTCACTGACTCTTCGCTTCGAATGCCTGGGCGACGGCCAGGCTGTCCTCGTAGACATGATGCCGGGTCACGAGGCCGTCCACGACGGTGAGATGCAGCGCGAACCGCGCCTGGTAGGCACGTCCGGTGGGCCGGGCGGTCTGCGCGGAGAGATCACCAACCCTGTCAGTACGGGCACGCCGAGGCGATTGCCTCCGAAGTAAGCCGAGCGTACGGAGCCGTTGCGCACCTGATCGGATCTTCGTGCCCTTGCCCATACCCGTGCCCGTGCCCGGTCGGTCGGGCCTCGTCTGCGTGCGCGCGGCCACCACGGCCACCGCCTTGGTCACGGTGGCCGCGCGCATGTCGCCGGACCGGACATGCCCAGTCCCGACGTAGGACGTCAGGGGTCATCGAGCGTGTTCGCGCCCGGACCGTTGGTCAGATGCGGACGGAGATCAGACGTGTCCGAAGAACAGGCTGCCCGGTGCGTCAGGATCGTTCGAGAGGAAGTGTTCGCGGATGGCGCGGATGAATTCCTGGCGCGAGATCGCGCCGTCGCCATCGGTGTCCAGCTGCATGAAGGAGTCCATCGCGTCGGGGGCTTCGATCCTCCATACGTCCCTCAGCGCGCGGGCGAACTCGTCCCTGCTGATCTCGTTGTCACCGTTGACGTCGATGACATCGAAGATCGCGTGGCCGGCGCCCTCGGTCACGTTGAGCCGGCTGGTGTCGACGGCCGCGAGACGGTTGGCCCGGACGAACGCTTCCTTCGTGAGCCGGTCCCCGTCGGCGTCCGCGTGGCGTAGCAGTTCCAGCCAGTAGATCTGGGAGAAGGACCGGAGCGCCCTGGCCCGGCGGTCGTCCTTGTCGAGCCGGTACGCCTCGATGTAGCGGTCGGCGAGCTTCTGGTAGTCCGTCCAGTCCAGGTAGCCGTTGTGGTCGGCGTCCATGGTGTCGAACGCCCGCTCGTACTTGGCTGCGATGACGTCCTGCGCTGTTGTGGTCATGGGCCG
This sequence comes from Streptomyces sp. NPDC059398, assembly GCF_042751845.1. NCBI lineage: Bacteria > Bacillati > Actinomycetota > Actinomycetes > Kitasatosporales > Streptomycetaceae > Streptomyces > Streptomyces sp. NPDC059398. Next base: position 12,867 of record NZ_JBHYWP010000054.1, read on the forward strand.
AACCCTTCTGTGTTCCAGTGTTCCGACTTCCTCAGGATCGGGTCCGGTTGTCCCGAGAAGTACCGGAACCACGTTCATGCCACCCGATGTGGTGATCAGGGCCCGACGCCGCGATGTGAGCTGCGGTCAGGGACGGCTCCCGTGCTCGGCGCCCCCTCGCCCCCGGACTGGCCGGTCCGATGAACCTGATAACGTCGCTGTGCCTTTTTAGCGGTGCCCTTTTGGCCGTGCCTTTTTACTGTCCTTCTTTGCCGTGCCTTTTTCGCTGTGTGTTCTACCTGCGTGTTCTACCTGCGTGTTCTACCTGCGTGTTCTACCTGCGTGTTCTACGGGGCCGTACGCGCCTCCCAGTACCGTTCGCCCGCCCTTCTTTACCCTGCCCCGCCCAGCGGCCCGTGTACGGCCGGACGGCTGGGGCGGGGCAGTGAGCCAGGAGCGCCATGATGGATTTTGATACCGATGTCCTGATGGTCGGAGCCGGACCGGTGGGCACCTGGCTGGCCGCGGAGCTGGCCGCCACCGGGGTCGGCGTCCGGCTGCTTGAGGCCCGTACAGAGCGCTCGGCTTGGTCCCGCGGCTTCACCGTCCAGCCGCGCACCCTCGAACTCTTCGACACCCGCGGGCTTGCCGGACCGCTGATCGCGGCGGGGCAGAACGTCGGCTCCTGGCACTTCGCGCTGGGACAGACCCGGCTCGACTTCACCGGACTGCCCACCCGGTTCCCCTCCGTACTGCTCAACCCGCAGGTGGCGACGGAGGAGTTGATGGAACGCCGGCTGGTGGGGCTCGGCGGCGAGGTCACCCGCGGCTGCCGGGTCACCGGCCTGCGGCAGTACCCCGACCATGTGGTCGTGGAGACCGACTCCCCTGCTGGGACGGGGCAGTTGACCGCACGTTACGTGGTGGGGTGCGACGGCGCGCACAGCACCGTACGCACCGCTGCCGGGATCCCCTTCGCCGGGACCGAGACCGTCACCACGACCCTCAGCGGCGATGTGGTCCTCGATGCGCCGCCGCCGAGCGGCGCGCCGATCCTCTCCTGCGAGGCAGGAGTCCTGCTGACCATCCCGCAGCCGGGAGGACGCCACGTCGTCGCCGTGATCGACCACGCGACCATGCATGAGACACCGCCCGTCCCGGTGCCCTTCGGCCGTCTGCGGGCCGCCGTGGAGCGGGTGGCCGGCACCGACCTCGGCATGCGCGACCCCCGCCGGGTCGCCACGGTGGGGGACGCGGGCAAGCTCGCCGACACCTACCGTGAGGGGCGGGTGCTGCTGGCCGGGGACGCCGCCCATATGCACTACCCGATGGGCGGTCAGGGGCTCAACCTCGGTGTGCAGGACGCCCACAACGTGGCCTGGCGGCTGACCGCCGTTCTGTGCGCGGGGGCAGCCACCCGGGTGCTCGACGACTACACGGGGGAACGCCGTCCGGTGGCTGCGGCCGTTCTCGCCGACGTACGGGCGCAAGTCGCCCTGGTGACGGCCACCGGCCTGGACGGATTCACCCTGCGCCGCCGCTTCGACGCCCTGCTGACGGAATATCCGGCGCTCAACCACGACCTCGCCGCCCGGCTGTCCCAACTCGACGTCCGTTACGGGGCGCTCGACGGCCCGGACGGCAACGACCCGCGCCTCGGCGCCCGCGCTCCCGACCTGGCCTTCGCGGCGGCGCCGGACGGTACCGGCCCTGAGCGGTTGTTCGAAACCGCGCGTCCCGGACGGTTCACCCTGCTCGACCTCACCGGTGGCCGCCTCCACGCCGACCGGGCGGTCGCGGGCGCCGGTCTGGAGGGGCTGGTCGACACGGTCGCCGCCACCCCCGACCCCGGCGCGCACCCACCCATGGACCCGGAACTGGCCATGTCCTGGTCGACGGCCCCGGCCGCGCTGATCAGGCCGGACGGCCACACGCTCTGGATCGGCGACGACCCGGGCCAGGCGGTGGACGCCCTGGGGTCCCTCCTGTTCTGACCGTTCCAGCTGTTCTGAACAGCGGCATGGGGCGATGGCGGCCGGGCCGGGAGCCCTCACGCGGCCGCCCACGCGCCGTTGTCGGCCGGGCGCTTCACGCGCTTCGCGAGCCTCACGAGTCGGCATCGACGAACGAGCCATGGAGCGTGTACCGCTTGGCGCCGGGGCACTGGGCAGCGGCTGTGCCGGAGGAGGCGGCGTCGGTCCACTCCGCGACGACGATGGCGCGTGCACCGTCCGGTGTGAGATGGACGTGCGCCGCGAGCAGGCCGGGCGCGGGCCGGAGCATGCCTTCCACGGCGCCCGCCGCCATCGCGCTCACCACCAGGACGCCGGACGGTGACTCCGCGTCATGAACGACGCTGCGCCGCAGGCGGGTCCGGTTCAGTCCGGGGCGCTCGATCCCGGGTACGAGTGTGTCGACACGGCTGACGGTCGCAGCCCGGTGGGCGCGGGCCCATGCCAGGTGCTCCTCATCGCCGGTCCACTGCGCGTAGAAGAGGAGGCCGGCGCCGTCGGCGGAGAGCAGGATGTGCTGGGCCAGACGGCCGGGCGGTTTCTCGGCCGCCGCCCATTCGGCCATCACGGCGTCGGCGGCCGTACGGGAGCGCTCGGGGGTACCGGTGATCCACTCGCTCAGCAGAGCGGTGCCGGCGGCAGGGTGCACGAGGTCCAGGAAGCGTGTCATGGGCACCGACCCTGGTTCATCAACCGCGCTTGAGGTCAAGACCCGTACGTCTGGCCCGGGGCGCGTGGTCAGGAGTGGACACGGGCCGCCCCCCGGGTGCCGTGCTCGCGGGCCGGGCGGCCGCTGGTGGCCGCAGGTGGTCGATGATGACTGCGGGTTGGCCGCAGGTGGCCGCTGCGGGTGTGTGCCGCCTGTGCTGTACTGGTCCGGTGGAGCGCAAGCACGCACTGCCATCGGTCCCGGGCGTGGGGCGGCCCCGCCGGGCGGCCTCGGGAGTGCGCGCCCAGCGGGCCGACGAGGCGCGCACCCGGATGCGGCTCATGATCGAGATCACCGCGCGGGCGGGCGCGTACCGGAAAGGCCTGATCGCGGCGACGGAACGCCTCAGCCCGGAGGAGGCGGCCATCCTCTCCGATCTGGAGCGGCACGGGCTGCAGGTGCCGCAGCTGCACGATGTGCTGTGCGGCGGACATGTGCTGGTGGACGATCCGGAGTTGTACGAGGCCTGGCGGTTCGACAAGGTCAGCCATACGCGTCTGTCCAGCCACCACCGGGACATCGACAAGAGCGTCTACCCCGATATCGGGATGCGCGGCCAGGTGGTGCGCGAGAAGCTGCACGGGCGCACCGCCCAGGGCACCTGGGTCCAGCTGGAGAAGACCCCCGCCGCCTTCGGCGGGCGCAGACTGCCGAGCGTGAGCGATCTGCGCCATCTCATGGACTACGTGGTGTACCGGTTCACCCGCAGCAATGTCGGGCCGTGGGGGCTGTCCCGGATGACGGAGCGGCGCCCGATGTACCTGTCGCCGGTCCTGACCGTACCCACGTCCCTGACGCCTCCGGTCGCACGGCTGCTGACCCGGACGCTGCGCCGGATCGAGGAGTCCGACGACGTCACCGCCGTCTCGCAGGATCTGGCGGCCCGGTTCCGCCCCCCGGAGCGGGTGGACCCGACCACGGAGCTGGGCCGCTCTCTGCCCGGCAGAGCGGGACGCGGGCTGTTCGGCAGCTCCGAGGTGTGGGTCACCGAGACGCCGTCGGCGAGCGCCGCCGCAGTCCTGCGAGCGAGTCGTGAGGCGCCTGCGGGGACCTGGTGGAAGGCGGAGAGGCCGAGATGAGCGACGACCGACACGATGCTGCCGCTGAGACGCCATCGGACGCGGCGTCCGTCCCCACCGGGCTGGTCTCGGCCGTGGTGAACCTGGTGAACACCGGTCCGGTGCTCCTCGGCGCGTACACCATCGCCGAACTCACCGCCGTGGACGCGATCGTGGACTTCCTGGAGGCCCGCCCGTCCGACGAGGTGCTCGCCGAGGCCGTACGGTCGCTGGCCGCACGCCAGTTGCTCCTGGCGGGCTCCACGGGGGAGCAGGTCCGGGTGCAGGGGGACCTGGGGATCGCCGTGGCGTTCCAGCAGCGGGCCCGCAAGGTGCTCGATGCCCGTACGACGGGGTCGGAGCCCGGGGAGCCGTGGCGCATCCTGGTACTTCCCCAGCCCGAGCGGATCTGCCTCATGGTCCGTATCGATGCGCTCGGGGTGCACCAGATCGGCCTGTACAAGCTCGACGAAGCGTTGCGGATGCTCACCGACTGGCTGCCGCGAGGTGCGTCGGCGGATCCCGATCCGGCACTGGACACGGAGGCGGTGCTCACCGCGTCGGAGCGTTCCGCGCTGATCACCGTCACCGAGTACACCGCGCAGGGGTCTGCCGAGATCGCCGGGACCAGCAGCGATCTGATCCTCGCCCGCGCCGACGACCGGCTGTACGCCCTGACCCGGGACCCCGACGACCGGGACGGGCTGATGCCGGACATGGCGGCCGTGAAGGACGGGGTCCGTGACCGGCTGGCCGACCTGCTGCGGTAGCGACTCCCGGCATCGGCCATAGGCCGGGAGTCGCCACGGCTGTCAGAGGGCGCGGCGCATGCACAGCCGTGGCCACCGGTCGAGGCCGTGCGCGGCCTCCCGGGCACGTACGGCCCGCAGGCCGGTGCCGAGGTGGTGCTCGTCGAGGGGCTGGAAGCCGCAGCGTGCGTAGTACGGCGCGTTCCACGGCACGTCGGCGAAGGTGGTGAGCGTCAGGGCGCGGTTCCCGTCGGCCGCGGCCCGTTCGGCCACATGGTCCAGCAGCGCGCGTCCGATGCCACGGCGTGCACTGTCCGGGTGCACCGAGACCTGCTCGATGTGCATGTTGCCGTCGACATGGTCCGCGATGAGGTACGCCACCGGGGCATCCGACCCGTCGACCGCGACCCATGCGAGTCCGGCCCGCTGGTAGCGGGCCAGTTCGTCCAGCGGCGGCGGTTCGTCGTCAGCGATCTCCGGCATACCGATGCCGCGGAAGCACTGTCCTGCCGCCCTCTCGATGTCCTGGAGGGCCGGCAGGTCCTCGGTGCGGGCTGCTCGGATGGAGGTTGCTGGGACAGACATGGGTCCATTGTCCCCAGCGGCCCTGTCCCGGTTCGTCCGCCCCCTCCCCCGCTGTCTCGCAGTCCGCCGGACTCACCCTGCCCTGGAGTTCCGGCTCGTCGAAGGACACGTCGACCACATCAAGATGCTCAAGCGCCAGATGCTCGCCTCCTGACTGCTGGTCCCCATAGTCGATTGGGCCCGTGAGCGGCCTCCCGGGCGCGGTCGGGCCGCCGCACTGCGTACCTGAAATCCTGAGCGGAAGCGGCGCCCCGCTCATTCAGTGAGCGTTCCCAGCGCCTCCTCAGTGGCCCGGTCGTCGGGAATGTAGGCCAGGAGATAGTGGCCGGGTTCGTCCACGGCGGCGAGCTTGGTGTAGCGAAGGTGGAGATCGCCGACCACGGGGTGCTGGAAGTGGCGTACGGCGGGGTGAAAGGACGAGGTCTCCCGGTGGCGGTACCACCGGGCCGCGTCCGGGTCTGCAAGAAGCTCTTCGGTGACCTCGGCGTACCGGTCGTCTTCCGGGTGTCGGGCCGCCTTCGCCCGGAACTGGCCGAGCAGGCTCCGCGCCTCGGGCTCCCAACTGGCCAGCAGCGTACGGGACGGTGGCCAGCGGAACACCAGCCACAGCAGGTTGCGTTGCTTGGGCGCGAGGCGGGCGAGGTCGGTGAGCAGCGCCGTATATCCCGTGTTCCAGGCCAGCAGGTCCCAGTGCGGGTCGAGCACCACGGCCGGGTTCGGCGTGAGGGTCTCCACCAGCGACAGCAGATTCCGCGATACCCATCCCGGCGGCTGCTCGGGGGGCACCGCGTGCTCGCTGAACGACAGTACATGCGCCGTTTCGTCTGTGTTCAACCGCAGAGCTCGTGCGACGGACCGCAACACCTGCTCCGACGTACGGACCCGTCCCTGTTCAAGCCACGCGTACCAAGAGCTGCTGACGCCGGCCAGCTCGGCAACCTCTTCGCGTCGCAGCCCCGGGGTGCGCCGGCGGGTCGAGCCGGGCAGCCCTGCAGCAGAGGGCGTCAACCGCTCACGTCGGGAGCGCAGAAACGCGCCGAGCTCCTTGCGCGGACCGTCGTTCATACCCGCCCCTTCCTCCCAGGGCGTCCTTCTGGTGCCTCGTACCGTGCCCAGGGTGTGAGCAAGAGTAATCGGCTACAGAGTCCCAACGGCCCACCGCCCTGATGGGCTTGACCCACTACGGGAGGACCAGCAGTCACAGCACAAGGAGCCCCATGGACACCGCCGACCCGCCCCCCACCACGTCAGCACCCCCTCCAGACACCACCGAGCCGGCTGCCCCCATCGCTGCCACCTCACTGCGCCTGCTGCGCGCCGCCGGTTTCGTCAGCAATTTCGACCGCTTCTGCATCACCCCGATGCTGATACTCATCGGCGTCCAGCTCGGCGCGCCGCTGCACACGATGATGCTCGCCGCCAGCGGCTACTTCCTCGCGTACGGCCTGACGCAGCCGGTCTGGGGCCTGGCGAGTGACCGCATCGGTCGAGTACGGGTCATGCGGATCTCACTGGCCGGGGCCGCTATCGCCGCAATCTGCTCAGCAATCGCACCCGGCGTGACGATGCTGATCGTGGCTCGCGTCGCGGCCGGCGCATTCTTCGCCGCATCCATCGCCGCCTCCCTCACCTATGTCGGGGACACGGTGCCCGCCGCTGTCCGCCAGCGCCCTCTCAGCGAGCTGATGACCGCATTCGCGCTGGGCACCGCCGTAGCCACCGTCGTCGCTGGTTCGCTGGCGCACTACGTCAGCTGGCGGCTGGTCTTCGCGCTGCCCGGCGTGATCGCCGCCTGTCTGGTCGTCGCCCTGCGACGACTGCCGGAGCCGTCTCGCGCAGAGTCCGGTGCGCTGCTCGCCCCGTGCAAGGTCGTCCTGAGCTCCCGCTGGCAGTGGTACGTCATGGCGGTCGCCATGCTCGAAGGCGCCGTACTCCTGGGCTTCTTGACGTACATTGCACCGGCTCTCGAAGCCCAGGGCGCCTCGGCGACGGTGGCCGGTGCGGTCTCCGCGCTGTACGGGGTGGGCTCAATGACAGCGGCGCAGATAGTCAAGCGGCTGGTCGGACGCTGGACGCCAGTGCGATTGATCGTGACCGGCGGGGCGCAAACGGCGGTGGCCTTCAGCTTCGCCGCAGCCAGCCGGTCTGTCCCGGCACTGGTGGGATGCGCCCTGCTCCTCGGCTGCGGCTGGTCGTTCATGCACTCCACGATTCAGTCCTGGGCCACCGCCCTGTCCCCGACGGCCCGTGCCACCGGTGTCGCCATGTTCGGTCTGGCCCTTTACACCGGCAGTGCTCTGGCCAGCTCCTTCGCCGCTGGTCCTGCCGAGCACCATGCCTACCGGGGCATCTTCCTGACCGCTGTCCTTCTCACCGTCCCGCTGACTGCCGCTGCCGCAGTGGGGCGCGCCCGCTACCGGACCTGAACCGCCGATCACGCATTCCGGCAGCCTCCGCTACGGAGCCGAAGACCCCGCCCAGGCCTGCTAGGGGAACCCTGCTGCCCCACGGATCGACGGTCAGCGCGGCTTTGCCCTTCCCTCCCCCCGGCATCAAGGCCGAATGGGCTGCCCCAGCACATCGAGCAGCCGAAGGCGGACCGCAGGGAGAGCACGTGGAACTGACAGAGCGCGAGCTGACCAACCTGTGGGAAGGCGTTCTGATTACTCCCGCGGCCGGGGCTGACGTCGGCGTTCTGGGCCCGGCGGGCTCCAGCGGACGGATCGATCGTGAGCGAGCGCGCCTCCTTGCCGAGCAGGGCGTACTCAGTGTGACGGCCAGGTGCTAGGTAGGTTCGACGCGCTGCAGCTTGGCGCGGCGCACCACCCGGGGGCCCACCTCGGCGGCCCGTGCCACCAGGGCGCGGCCGTCCCAGTCCGGGGGCCAGCCCTCCCACAGCCGCAGTCGGCCGTCCACCACGACGGCGGTGATCTGGTCCCGGTTGGAGAGGCGTACCAGCTCCCAGCGGAGGTCGGAGGACGGGGTGAGCTCCGGTACGTTCACATCGACGACCAGGAAGTCGGCCGCCTTGCCGACGGCGATCTCGCCGGTCACATGTCCGAGCCCGACGGCGTCGGCGCTCAGCCGTGTGGCGTGGTCGAGCCACAGCCGTCCGGCGCCGCACGAGGAGTCCCCCGTCGCCAGGCCGGAGGTCAGACGCTGCGCGGACTCCGCCGCGTCGACCAGCCGGAACCCGTCGCCACGGGTGCCGTCGGTCCCCGTACCGAACCGCACGCCCGTCGCGGCCATCATGGTGGCCTGCGCGACGGCGTTGCCCTTCCAGGCGCTGGCCACCGGGTTGTAGCTGACGGCCGCTCCGGAGTCCGCGAGCTGACGCATCTCGGTGGGGGTGGTGAGGGTGGCGTGCGCGCCGAGCAGGTGCGGGCCGAGTGCGCCGATGTGGTGCAGATAGTCGATGGGGCGGCGGCCCACGCTCTTCAACGAGCGTTCCACAGAGGCGAGATGTTCGTTCACATGGATCTGGAGCACCACGCCGGCCTCCGCGCACAGGTCCGCGGTCTTCTTGATGACCGCGGCGGTCGCGTCCTCCGGGACGGCGATGGCGAGGGAGGGGTGGATCAGCGGGTGACCGCCCCACCGCGCGAGGTGTGCGGGGCCGCCCTTGCCGTCGGAGACGATCTTGGAGAGCACACAGCGGATCCCGGCCTCGTCGGTGCCCTTGGCCAGCGCCGCCACATCGACCGGGGCGCGGGTCCCCGCGTCGGCGACGGTGGTGAAGCCTCCCCGCAGCGCCTCCAGCGCGGCCAGTTTCGCGGAGAGGTAGGCGCTCTCCTCGTCCAGCGCGTGTTCCAGCGGTTCCCAGATCGTCTTGAAGATCTCCGAAGGCTGTCCGAACGACTTGGCCTTGCCGAAGCTCTGGGTCAGATGGTGGTGGGCGTCGATGAACCCCGGCATGAGCAAGTGCCCGTCCAGCCGGACCGGGTGCAGGTCGTGGTGGGCAGCGATGAGGCGCTCGGCCGGACCGATGTCGCGGAATTTCCCGGACTCGACGAGCACGGCCTGCCCCCGCGCCGGCCCGTCCGCGAGGAGGAGCAGTTCGGGTACGAGCAGCATGCGACGGCCCGTCAGCCGGTCCGGCCGCAGCTTGTCCGCATCGCCCGCCCGGGACGCCGTCGCGGGCGCCGCGTGGGGCGTGCCCCCGGCGGCAGTGTCCGGGGAAGGCCCGGCCGCGGCGCTCGGTGTGGCCGCCATGGAGGCTCCGATGAGCCCTCCCGCACCGGTGAGTCCGACCCCGGCGAGGAACCCGCGGCGTCCGACACCTTCCTTGCCGCCGCGCGGTCCGGCACCGTCCTGGCCGCCGCACGGTCCGGCACCGTCCTGGCCGCCGCGCGATCCGGCACCGCCCCTGCCGCCGCGCGGTCCGGCACCGTCCTGGCCGCCGTCCCGCTCCGCGGCAGACCCCTGGTCCTGCGGCTGTCCGCCCGATGGTTCCTGTACTGGGTTGCGCCGGTCCCTGTCGGAAGGGTCCAGTTGCCCGTCGTTCACCAACCCGCTCGCCTGCTTTCCGTTCCGTTCCCAGCTGACCGTTGGCCCAGAGGCGTCCGCACGGGGAGCAGCGGGTGTGCCGCGCACGTGACGGAGCCGGAATTCACCGGCGTACGAGGTCGGTCGACCGCGCCGGGTGGCCCGACCCTAGAACCCTGTCGAGAAGCGGAACAAGCCTTCCGACATACGGGATTTGGCCGCTCGGAGCGGTGGCGGCGGAACTGATCGGCCACTCGGCCGACCCCCTGGCCAGAGGCCCGCAGGAGGAGCCTCCGGTGGCGTAACTTCACGGAAACATGGACCCGACGGGCGCACGGGGCCCACAAAGGCCCTCCGCACCGGCTACGCGATCACCCGCTCGATGAAAGCCATCACGTTGTTCCGGGTCCGGACGGTCTTCTCCTCCACGGACAGGGTCTCCTCGGACCTCCACCCGGCGCCCGCCTGCTTCTTGCCCCGGATGTAGAGCGAGCAGGCCAGATCGGCACAGAGGTACTGGCCGAGGGTGTTTCCCTGGCGGCCCGCCTCGCCGGGGCGGCGCGCGGTCATCAGGGCCACACCGCCGCTGACGTGGGTCGTGACGCACAGCGAGCACATACTGCGGGAGGTGAAGCCCCGCCTGGTCCCGGCCGGGGCGCGCAGCACGAGGCCCAGCAGGCGGTCGCCGTCGTCCGCGACGAGATAGGCGCGGTCGGGGGCTCCGGGATCACGCCAGCCGAGGAAGTCGAGGTCGCTCCACGGTAGCTCCTCCAGGTCCCTGGGGACGTTCAGACGCTTGGCCTCACCCTTGGAGCAGTTGAGGAACGAGTCACGGATTTCGGTCTCACTGAGGTGTCTCACATCAGTCGACGCTAGCTGGCCTAATATGTTTAGGCAAACCCTTTATTCCATTAGCCTGTGGAGGACGCGTGGCACGACCCGGCATCACCCCCGAACGTCTGACCAGGGCCGCGGCGGAGCTGGCGGACGAGATCGGCTTCGACAATCTGACGCTCTCCGCGGTCGCCCGCAGGCTCGGCGTCAAGGATCCGAGCCTGTACGCGCATATCCGCAACGCGCGTGAGGTGAAGATGCGGGTGGCGCTGCTGGCACTGGAGGAACTGGCCGACGCGGCGAGCGCCGCGCTCGCCGGGCGTGCGGGAAAGGACGCGCTGGTGGCGTTCGCCAACGCTTATCGCGACTACGCCAAGGCACATCCCGGCCGGTACACGGCGGCCCAGTTCGAGCTGGACAGGGAGGAAGCCCTCAACAGCGCGGCGCCCCGGCAGTCGCAGATGACCCGGGCGCTCCTGCGCGACTACCACCTGCCGGAACCCGACGAGACCGACGCGGTGCGCTTCCTGCACAGCACGTTCCACGGATATGTGAGCCTGGAGCGGGTGGGCGGCTTCAGCCACACCCCGCGCGGCGCGAACGCCTCCTGGGCGTACGCCCTGGACATGGTCGACTTCGCGCTGCGCAACCGGCCGCCGTCCTGAGCGGCCCGTGCGGTCCGCCACCGCCCCCGGACCGGCCCGTGCCCGCGTCGGCGACCGGCCCGTGCCCGCGTCGGCCGGACCGGCGGCGCACCTCGACCGGCCCGTGCCATGCCCGCGGCGACCGGACCGGCGACTGCTCACGGACGGCCCGTGGCCACAGCGCCGTCCGTGAGCCTCCGTACCCGGTCAGCCGCTGACGCTCGGCGCCCCGGTCTCGATATGGCCGGTGTACCGGCGGGACCAGGTGCTGTCGCAGTCGGCCGTGACGGTGAAGTCGTACCAGCCGTGCGCGAGGGTCACCGCGTTGAAGTAGTCCTCGGCGGTGGAGCCCGCCGCGACCTTGTACGTCCAGGGTCCGTCCGTACGGTAGTTGGCGGCCTTGACGGTGAACGTGACCGCCGACGAGGAGGTGTTGGTGAAGGTGAACCAGATGGCCTGCTTGCCGGTGTTGGGCGCCGTCGCGTACCGGGCGGCCACCTCCACGGCCTTTCCGGCCTTCGACGCGTCGCCGGCGAACCGGCGCTGGAAACGGTTGGGCCCCATCAGCGTGATGTCGTACTTCCCCGATCCGTACCCGGCGCCGATGTTGAAGAAGTCGGTCGCGGTGCCGCCCGCGTCGACGGTGTACTGCCAGGGCTCCGTCGACCGGTAGGCGTTGGGGTGGATGGAGAAGTGCGCGGCGCTCGTGGCCTGGGAGCCCTGGTTGGACATGCCGAACCAGGCGAGGATCTTTCCGGCCGAACCGAACTCAAGGCGGTCCAGATTGGCGTTCGGCTGGTACGGAAGCGCGCGGGCCGGGCGGGTGCCGCTCTCCTGGGCGGGCAGGGCGTTGGTCTGCGGAGCCGGGTTCGGCAGTGAGGTACAGCTGTCGATCCCGATCACCTTGGCGGTGGACGGCAGGCCGGACGGCACCCCGTACACCGGTGCGGTGAAGTCGAAGACACCCGTGAGGTCGCCGGTGACCCGGCGCCGCCAGGCGCTGATGTTCGGACAGGTGGCCGGTTTGCCGAGCGCCGTGGTCCAGGTCTCCAGGAACCGGAGCACCGAGGTGTGGTCGAAGACCTCCGACGACACCCAGCCGCCCCGGGTCCAGGGCGACATCACGACCATCGGCACCCGGAAGCCCAGGCCGAACGGGACACCGTTCAGAAACTCGCCCGGCTCGTCGGCGGGCGGTGACGGCGGGGGTACGTGGTCGAAGAAGCCGTCGTTCTCGTCGTAGTTGAGAAAGAGGACCGTCGAGTCGAACACGTCCTGGTCGGCGGCGAGTGCCCGGTAGACCAGGTTGACGAAGTGCGCGCCGTCGCCCGGCGGGGCGTACGGGTGCTCGGAGAACCCCTGGTTGGGGACCACCCACGACACCTGCGGAAGAGTGCCCGCCAGCACGTCGGCCTTGATGGCAGCGGCGATGTCGTCGGGGGTGGAGCCGGTGGTGGCGGGTACGGAGCCCATGCCCCGGTCGTGGAGCGGGTCGCCCGGCGCGGCGTCGGTGAACTTGGTGAAGTACGCGAGGCCGTTGTCGCCGAAGTTGTCGTCGGCGTTCTGGTAGAGCTTCCAGCTGACCCCGGCGCGCTGCAGCGCCTCGGCGTACGTCTCCCAGGTCAGCCCGGACTCGTCGCCGCCGTCCTTGCTCGACGCGTCGACCTTGCCGCTCCAGAGGTACGTCCGGTTGGGGCCGGTGGCGCTGAGGGTGGATGAGAAGTACCCGTCGCAGACGGTGTAGTTGTCGGCCAGCGCATAGTGGAAGGGCATGTCGTCGCGGTCGAGGTAGCCCAGCGTACGGACGTTGCCGACCCCCGAGACCCAGTTGTCGAGGCGGCCCTTGTTCCAGGCGGAGTGCTGCGAGGACCAGCTGTGCGGCAGGTCGCCGTTGCACTGGGCGAGCGTCTCGCTGTCGACCCCGCCTGCCGCCGGGGTGGCACTGAGCTTCCACGGGTACTGGCGCCCGGCGCCGTTCGGCTGGTTGAACACGGACTGTCCGCCGGACAGTGATATCCCGCTGCGGTCGCCGAAACCCCGGACCCCCTTGAGCCGCCCGAAGTAGTGGTCGAAGCTGCGGTTCTCCTGCATCAGGATCACCACGTGCTTGACGTCCCTGAGCGTTCCGGTCGCACCGGCCGCCCGGTTCGCGGCCTCGGCACGCTCCCCCGCGCCCATCGGAACAACAGCGCCGGCAACCGCCCCCGCGCCGAGCGCCACGAACCCTCTTCGACTGATCGGTGTCATTCGCCTGCCCTCACCCTAGGAATGAGTTGCGCATACGTGATGGTGATTGCGCTACATCGCGCACAAGAGTGCAGGACTCCCGAGCCTCGCAGCTAGCCCCATGGCACCAGCACTCTGTGAAGATCCGCAGAACACCGGAGTCCACGCCGGGGGCGCGGGCATGAACCGGCCGGCCGTGGCGCAGTACGGCCGGCCGGTCCCGGATCTCTCTCGTCCCCAACGGGCTTGACTGGGGATCAGCTACGGGCCGACGCGGCGGCAGCCGTCCGCCGCCCTACGGGCGCTGCTCCGGCTCCAGGACGTCGGCGACCACACAGCTGACGTTGTCGGGGCCACCGGACCCGTTGGCCAGTGCGACGAGTGCACGTACGGCCGCGTCCGGATCAGCCGTGTCCTCGATCACCCGTCGGATGTCCTCGGCCGGCACCACAGCGGAGAGGCCGTCGGAGCAGAGCAGGTAGCGGTCTCCGGCGCGGGCGTCGTGCAGGCGCAGCTCCGCGACGGCGTCCCCCTCCCCCGCCAGCGCCCTGACCAGCAGGGATCGTTGGGGGTGCGAGACGGCCTCGTCCGGGGTGATGCGGCCCTCGTCGAGCATCGACTGGACCAGGGTGTGGTCGTGGGTGATCTGGAAGAACTCACCCCCGCGCAGCAGATAGGCACGTGAGTCGCCGATGTGGACCAGGGCCAGTTGCGATCCGGTCCGGAGCATCGCGGTGAGCGTGGTTCCCACACTCTGCGGGGACGGGTCGGGGGGGGGGGGGGGGCCGCCCCCCCCCCGCGCCCCCGCCAACGCGGCCACCACGAGCGGGTTGTTACAGCCCCCCCCGCCGCCGGCGGGGGCCCGGCCCCGGCGGAGAGCGCGGCGCG
>NZ_JBHYWP010000054.1:27045-52324 GCF_042751845.1 Streptomyces sp. NPDC059398
TCCCTCTCGCCCGCGCCCCCGTCTCCCCCCGGCCCCGCCCCCGCGGTGGGTCGCCCCCCCCCCACGCGGGGGGGGGGGGGGCGGGCCCCGCCCCCCCCCCCCCCCGCCTGCCGGGCCCGCTCAACGGCGTCCTCAAGGACGTTGAGGAGACTGCCCGCCGGGACTCCGTCGGTCTCCAGGCGCCTGAGTACGCCGATGGCGGCAGCGCTTGCGGGGGCGCCCCCGGGGCCGAATCCATCGGCGACCGCGAGCAGACGGGATCCGGCGTAGACCGTGTCCTGGTTGCTCTCACGGACCCGCCCGGTGTCGGACAGGGCGGCGTAGCGGATGTTCAGCGGGGCGGCGTTCGATGTCATGGGTGAGTCCTTCCAGGACAGGTGGTCGACGAGGAAGGAGGCGAGGTCCCGCCTGGCGGCGGTGTCGGCCTCGACCTGGTACCAGAACGTACGGACCGCCTGCGCCGCCTCCGGCGCCGGCAGTTCGCAGACGTCCCGGATGCCCGCCAGCGGCATACCGAGGCGGCGGAGCCAGGCGACCAGCCGGGCACGTTCCAGCTGCTCGGGAGCGTAGAAACGGTAGCCGGTCACCGGATCCACCCGCACGGGGGCCAGCAGCCCGAGCCCGTCGTAGAGACGCAGCGCCTTCGGTGACAGACGGGACGCCCTGGCGAACGCCCCGATGGTCAGCAACTCCATGCCCGCTCCTCCTCGTACCGGGCCCTCGGCCCGGTCCGACCGATGCTGGGGCCTCCCCCAAGGGCAAGGTCAACGGCGGGTTCCGGCGGTTCCGCGCCGGGGCCGCCCCGGGCCCCACTCCGTACACTCACCGGCATGGCATGCCGCATCGGTGAACTGGTCATCGACGCCGCCGACGCCGAAGGGCTCGCCGCGTTCTGGAGCGAGGTCCTCGGCTACGTCGAACTCGGCCGGGAGGACGACGGAGGCATCGAGATCGGGCCGTCCGACGCCGGCTTCGGAGGCCCGCAGCCCACCCTCGTCATCAGCCCGAGCGGCGACCCGCGGGCGGGGAAACTCCGGCTGCACATCGACGTCAACCCCACCGACCGCGACCCGGACGCCGAACTGGAGAGGCTGCTGGCACTCGGCGCGAGGCCCGTCGACGTCGGCCAGGCCGGCGCCGAGAACTGGCACTGCCTGGCCGACCCGGAAGGCAATGAATTCTGCCTCCTCCGCACCCGGCTCCGGCCTCTCTGACGACGTACGTCCCACGGCAGCGAGCACCTCGTGGGACGACCGTCAGAAGACGGGCGGGCCCTGTTCGATCCGGCGCATGACCGGCTCGTAGCGGTCGAGCGCTCCGTCGGTCTGCAGCTGCCGTTCGTCCCACCAGGTGGCGCCGGCGTCGATGAGCGGTCCGATCTCGTCATGGGCGCGGGCGGCTTCGGCGGAGCTGGCGCCGCCCAGGACGATCTCGAAGGGAGGAGCCTCATCGGCGTCGGCACGCTGTTGGCGGAGGAAGGCGACCAGATCGCGTACCTCGTCCGCGGGCGGAATCCGGCCGTGCTTGGCTGAGGCGAACAGCGGAACCGCGCCGTCCCAGCGGGCGGCGCGGCGCATCGGTGGACGGCTGGGCCAGAATCCGCCGATCCAGACCGGGGGGCGCGGGCGCTGCACCGTGGCGGGCAGCAGGGTCACGTCCCGGACTGTGTAGTGCTCGCCTTCCGAGCTGACGGGCTCACCCGTCCAGTAGCGCCGCAGCAGGTCCAGGCCCTCGTCCAGCCGCCCGGCGAGGACTTTCGGGTCGGTCGGCTCGCCGAAGCTTCCGTACTCGTCCTCGATGGGGCCGCCCAGCCCCGCGCCGAAGATCACCCGGCCACCGCTGAGGGCGTCGAGGGTGGCCACCTGGCGGGCGAGCTGCTCAGGACGGCGCCGGGCGACCGGGGTGACCAGGGTGCCGAGCCGAAGCGTGGTGGTCGCCAGCGCCGCTGCGGTCAGCAGCATCCACGGGTCCCCGAAGGGCACGCCCTGGCGCTCGGCCTTGTCGTGCACCACATGGTCCCAGACGAACAGCCCGTCCCAGCCCGCCTGTTCGGCGGCTGCGGCTACCTCGGCCACTGTCCTGGGATCCGCGAAATCTCCGAAGTTCGGAATGTTGACCGAGAAGCGCATGCCCCCCATCCTGCGGCACGGCGGCGATGCGGGCAATCGAACAGGCGGGGCCGCTCACCGTCCGCCCGGCAGCGAGCAGCCCTTCCCGGATACGCGCGCTAGCGGCGGGCGGCGGCCACCGCGGCGTTGCCCGCCACCGTGACCTGCCGGCCCTGGGCGGTGGTCGTCGATGTGGTGCTCAGGCAGCTGCCCGACGCCGGATCGGTGACGGTGGGAAGGTCGCCCACATAGTCCGTCCCCGCCTCAGTGCCGACCGGTTTTCCGTAGGTCACGGTGGTCCGCTGACCGCAGCCGGCCGTGAGATAGGGCTCGATGAAGCCCTGGTCGGCGCTCTTGAACCGGCCCGATGCGGACGGAAGGCTGAAGCTTCCGATGTGTGCGACGGACGCACCGGTCGCGGTCTGGACGACGTCCCCCGACATCAGCTGGGTGTCCCCACTGACACCGGCGCGCTTGAGGACGAGCGAGTACATGGTGCCCGGCGTGTAGGAGAACCGGACCGCGCAGCTCACTCCGGCGCCGCCGTCGGCCCCGTAGGTGCAGTGGGTGTCCGTCGTGGTGGCCTCCGCGTTGAAGGAGCTGAAGACCGCCTGGAGCGTGTGGTGCCCGTCCGCGTCCACAGGCTCCGGCTGGAATCCGGCGTACGGCCGGGTGCCGCTCTCCAGAGTCGTGTAGTACGCGAAGTAGAGACCGGAGGCGTCAGGAGCGGAGTCAACGGACATCGGCAGCCGCAGCGTGGTCACCGGGGTCGGGGCGCCCGTGCTCCAGCGCGAGGTGGGCGTGGACGCCCATGACTGTCCCGCCGTGCCGAGCGCCAGCAGGGCGGTGGCGCCGAGGACTACGGCGGCCCTGACGCCGCGGCGCCCCGGCCTTCTGCTGGACGTACTCGCAAAGAATGGCATGCGCATGTCATCTCCCGATGGCCGGTGTTCGCTTGGGCGTCAGCATGTAAGCGATTGCTATCGCGCCGCAAGAGGGTCCACCGTGTTTCTGTCTTTTACTATGGCCAGCGTCCGGGAAAGCAGTAGTAACCGGTAACTCTGCGAGGGCAATTGGCCGGCTTCGTACGCCTCCTCCACCTCAGCGGATGGCACCCCGGCACCGGGGCGAGCACCTTCTCGGTGAGGAGTCCGAGGAGCCGCCGGTCCTCCTCGGCGGTGCCGCGCAGACCGGGCGAGTCCGGGTTGGTGTCCAGGAGCAGATGGGTGGCGCCCGACCCGGGCACATACCACACCGTCGGGGTCACAGCGTCCGGACGGGTCCTCGCAGCTGGAGACGACAGCTACGGACAGCGTGAAGCCGGCGGTCGGTCCGGAGTCAGGCTTCCACAGGCCCGGGTCCGCGCCGACACAAGCCGGCTGGCCGTCACCTACGGTCTCCAGAGACCTCATTCCGAACGGCTGGCGACGAAGCCCGGCCCATCCGTCTCGCGCCGATACTCGCGCGGATATGAGAGCCGTCCACGCATGCGCGACTCCGGTCGGGTTCGCCGGCCACGTGCGGCTCGGAGAGCAAGAGGCGGTGCAACCGCTCGAAGGCTCCGGCCTGCCGCCCCGTGTTCCGGACGCCGCCGGCAGGTCCGTTCTACAAGATCCTGTTACGAGCTCCGACCATCACCCTTGCCCCACAGGGGCGCGTCCCGGTGGGGAGGCACCCCGGCGGGGCAGGCTGTCACCGCCTACGACGGTCTGCGATGCCCGGCCCACGGGTCAGAGCTCCGGGCGTACCGGGACATAGCCCCTGTCGAGCAGGCGGGGCAGGTAGGTCCTGACCGCGGCGACGGTCTGGGAGCGGTTGCCGCCGCCGTCGTGGCAGAGCACGATCGCGCCGTCCTTGACGTCGCTCAGCACCGAGTTGGTGATGCTGCGCGTTCCCGGCCGCGCCCAGTCGTTGGTGTCGACGGACCAGCCCAGCGGTTCCATGCCCAGGTCGGCGCAGATTCCGAGAGTGACCGGGTTCCAGTCGCCGTACGGTGCGCGGGCCCAGTCGGGCGGGGCGCCGAGCACCTTCTCGATCAGGTCGCTGGTCCGCGAGAGTTCGGACCTGGCGGCGGCCGGCTTC
Source organism: Streptomyces sp. NPDC059398 (assembly GCF_042751845.1). Taxonomy (NCBI): domain Bacteria; kingdom Bacillati; phylum Actinomycetota; class Actinomycetes; order Kitasatosporales; family Streptomycetaceae; genus Streptomyces; species Streptomyces sp. NPDC059398. Next base: position 31,236 of record NZ_JBHYWP010000054.1, read on the forward strand.
AACTTGGTGAGCTGGGGGTGGGTCCAGGAGTGGTTGGCGACGGCGTGTCCGCCGTTGGCGATGTCGTGCAGCAACTGCGGGTACTGGACGGCGTTCTCGCCGATGACGCAGAACGTGGCCTGCACGTTGTACTGGGCCAGGATGCGGAGCACCTGCGGTGTGTACTCGGGGTCGGGGCCGTCGTCGAAGGTGAGCGCGATCCGGCGGCCGCTGTCCGCCAACGAGTACACGGCATGGGTGCGCACGGCCGGGTTGTGGGCCGGGGCGCCCATGGATGTCTCGCCCGCGATGGGGCGCAGCCGGTAGTCGGGCGGCCGGGCGGCCGCCGCCGCGGGTGGTCCGGCGGCGGGCGGGGCCTGTACGGGGTCCGGTGGCGGGGCGGCCGCCGGGGCGTGTGAGGGGTGCGGGGCCGATGCGGCGGTGCCCGGGAGACCGCACGCCCGGGAGACCACGCCGCCGACGGCCAGGGCGCTCAGACCGACGGCGGCGCGTACGAATCTGCGCCGCCCTTGCGTATTAGTGTGATTTTCTGACTGCATGGCTCCGTACTGCCATACACCGGCCCGGCGACGCGGCCGACACCACGGGGCGCCCGCCCGATTCCACCCTGTCGGACCAGCCGTGGCCCGCCGCGGTCACCGCGTGGCGCGGTCCGGCCCGCCCGTACGGCGTAACGGCGGCTCGGGCTCCCCGGTCCGGACCCGCGGGTCCGCGCCTTTCCCGCCGCGGTCGGCGGCGGCGCGGACCGGTCACCTCTCCCCGGTCCCGGGGATGTGTTGGCAGGCCGGCGCGCGGCCCTCCACCGGCTCGTACCACCGCCGCCGCAGCAGCAGGCAGGCCCCGGTGGGAGGGCCGGCGGAAAGGCCCCGCGTCAGTCCTCGCCCTCCAGGCTGCCCTCGGTCTCCAGATACACCTGGCGCAGCGCTTCGAGCGTCGCGGGGTCCGGTTCGGCCCACATGCCCCGGGACTCGGCTTCCAGGAGCCGTTCCGCGATCCCGTGCAGCGCCCAGGGGTTGGCCTCCTGGAGGAAGTCGCGGTTGACCGGGTCGAGTACATACGTCTCGGTGAGCTTGTCGTACATCCAGTCGGCGACGACACCCGTGGTGGCGTCGTACCCGAAGAGGTAGTCGACGGTGGCGGCGAGTTCGAAGGCGCCCTTGTAGCCGTGCCTCCGCATCGCCTCGATCCAGCGGGGGTTGACCACCCTCGCGCGGAAGACCCGGGAGGTTTCCTCGACGAGCGTGCGGGTGCGGACGGTCTCGGGGCGGGTCGAGTCGCCGATGTACGCCTCGGGGGCGCTCCCGCGCAGGGCCCGGACGGTGGCGACCATACCGCCGTGGTACTGGAAGTAGTCGTCGGAGTCCGCGATGTCGTGCTCACGGGTGTCGGTGTTCTTCGCGGCGACCGTGATCCGCTTGTACGCCGTCTCCATCTCGGCGCGGGCCGGGCGCCCGTCCAGCTCCCGCCCGTAGGCGTAGCCGCCCCACACCGAGTACACCTCGGCGAGATCCGCATCGGTGCGCCAGTCGCGGCTGTCGATGAGCTGGAGGATCCCGGCGCCGTAGGTACCGGGGCGGGAGCCGAAGATCCGGGTGGTGGCGCGGCGTTCGTCCCCGTGCTCGGCCAGGTCGGCCTGCGTGTGGGCGCGTACGTGGTTCTGCTCGTCGGGCTCGTCCAGGGACGCGGCCAGCCGTACCGCGTCGTCCAGCAGGCCGATGGTGTGCGGGAAGGCGTCACGGAAGAAGCCCGAGATGCGCAGGGTGACGTCGATACGGGGGCGGCCCAGCTCGTCGAGCGGGACCGGCTCCAGGCCGGTGACCCGGCGTGATGCGTCGTCCCACACGGGCCGGACACCGAGCAGGGCGAGGGCCTCGGCCACGTCGTCGCCCGATGTGCGCATCGCGCTGGTGCCCCAGAGGGAGAGCCCCACCGAGCTGGGCCACTCGCCGTTGTCGGTGCGGTAGCGCTCCACGAGCGAGTCGGCCAGCAGCTGTCCGGTCTCCCAGGCGAGCCTGGACGGGATGGCCTTGGGGTCGACGGAGTAGAAGTTGCGGCCGGTCGGCAGAACGTTGACCAGTCCGCGCAGCGGGGATCCGGAGGGGCCCGCGGGGACGAAGCCGCCGTCCAGGGCGTGGAGGGCGTGGTCGATCTCGTCGGTGGTGGCCGCCAGCCGCGGGACGACCTCCCGGGCCGCGAAGCCGAGGATGTCCGCCACGGCCTGCGGGTGCCCTTCGGCCACCTTGACCGCGGCTTCCGGGTCCCAGCCCGCCGCTTCCATCGCCTCGACGAGGGCCCGTGCCTGGTCCTCGGCCGCGTCGGCGCCGGTGCGGGTGGCGTTCGCCTCGTCCAGGCCGAGTGCTTCGCGCAGTCCGGGCAGTGAGGCGGTGCCGCCCCAGATCTGGCGGGCGCGCAGGATGGCGAGGACCAGGTTGACCCGGTCGGCTCCGGCGGGCGGATTGCCGAGGACGTGCAGCCCGTCGCGGATCTGCGCGTCCTTGATCTCGCACAGCCAGCCGTCGACGTGGAAGATGAAGTCGTCGAAGCCCTCGTCGTCGGGCCGGTTCTCCAGACCGAGGTCGTGGTCGAGCTTGGCGGCCTGGATGAGCGTCCAGATCTGGGCCCGGATGGCGGGCAGCTTCGCCGGGTCCATGGACGCGATCTGGGCGTACTCGTCGAGGAGTTGCTCCAGGCGCGCGATGTCCCCGTACGAGTCGGCGCGGGCCATCGGCGGCACCAGGTGGTCGACCAGGGTGGCGTGGACACGGCGCTTGGCCTGGGTGCCCTCGCCCGGGTCGTTCACCAGGAACGGGTAGACCAGCGGAAGATCGCCCAGGGCGGCGTCGGGTCCGCACGCGGCGGACAGGCCGGCGTTCTTCCCCGGCAGCCACTCCAGGTTGCCGTGCTTGCCGAGATGGATCACGGCGTCGGCACCGAAACCGCCGTCGTCCGCGGATGCGGCGATCCAGCGGTACGCCGCCAAGTAGTGGTGCGAGGGCGGCAGATCGGGGTCGTGGTAGATCGCGATCGGGTTCTCGCCGAAGCCGCGTGGCGGCTGGATGAGGATCAGCAGATTGCCGTGGCGCAGTGCGGCGAGCACGATGTCGCCCTCGGGGTTGCGGCTGCGGTCGAGGAACATCTCGCCGGGCGCCGGTCCCCAGTGCTCCTCCACGTCCGCGCGCAGTTCGGCGGGGAGTGTGGCGTACCAGCGCCGGTAGTCGGCGGCGGGGATACGGACCGGGTTGCGGGCGAGCTGTTCCTCGGTGAGCCACTCCTGGTCGTGGCCGCCTGCCTCGATCAGTGCGCGGATCAGTTCGTCGCCGTCACCCGAGGCGAGACCGGGGATCTCCCGGGTGCCGAAGTCGTACCCCTGGTCGCGGAGTCGGCGCAGCAGGGCCACGGCGCTCGCGGGGGTGTCCAGGCCGACGGCGTTGCCGATCCTGGAGTGTTTGGTGGGGTATGCGGAGAGCACCAGGGCCAGCTTCTTGTCGGCGGGGGCTATGTGCCGCAGACGGGCGTGGCGGACGGCGATCCCGGCGACGCGGGCGGCCCGTTCGGGGTCGGCGACATAGGCGGGCAGCCCGTCCTGGTCGATCTCCTTGAAGGAGAACGGCACGGTGATCAGGCGGCCGTCGAACTCGGGCACCGCGATCTGCCCTGCCGCGTCCAGCGGCGAAACGCCCTCGTCGTTGGCCTCCCAGGCGGCCCGCGATCCGGTGAGGCAGAGCGCCTGGAGGATGGGGACGTCCAGGGCGGTCAGGGCGCCCGCGTCCCAGGACTCGTCGTCGCCGCCCGCTGACGCCTCTGCGGGCTTCGTCCCGCCGGCGGCCAGGACGGTGGTGACGATGGCGTCCGCCGCGCGCAGCGTCTCGATCAGCCCAGGCTCGGGGGTGCGCAGTGAGGCGACGTAGAGCGGCAGGGGCCGGCCCCCGGCGTCCTCGACGGCGGAGCAGAGGGCGTCCACGAAGGCGGTGTTGCCGCTCATGTGGTGGGCCCGGTAGTAGAGCACCGCGACGGTCGGGCCGTCCGTGGCGCGTGCGGTGCGCTCCAGCGGACCCCAGCTGGGTGCGGGCGCCGGCGGTTCGAAGCCGTGGCCGGTGAGCAGCACGGTGTCGGAGAGGAACCGGGCGAGCTGGCCGAGGTTGGCGGGCCCGCCGTGTGCCAGATAGGCGTGGGCCTCGGCCGCGATGCCGACCGGGACGGTCGATGCCTCCATCAACTGGGCGTCGGGGGCCTGCTCGCCGGTGAGGACGACGACCGGGCGCCCGTCGGCCAGGAGCAGATCGATCCCCTCCTGCCAGGCGCGGATGCCGCCGAGGAGGCGTACGACGACCAGGTCGGCGCCTTCGAGGAGGGCGGGCAGTTCGGTGAGCGGGAGCCGGGACGGGTTGGCGAAGCGGTACGCCACCGGGCCTTCCGCGGCACGTGCGCTGAGCAGATCGGTGTCGGACGTCGACAGAAGCAGGAGCATGCGGCGTCATGCCTTCCTCGGGGTGTCCGCGCCCCGGGTTGTGGAGGATCGGGTCTCCCCTGCTCGGGCGGGGCCGAGAGTCCGGGGAAGGGAGTTCCTGGCTCACCCGGCTCACGGAGCCGGGCTCACAGTGGCGGGACCGCGCCGGAATCTGACCGGGCTTCCTCCCCTGTCGCCGTCTTGGGCGACAACGGGCCCGTGGGCTTTCGTCCGGCTCGTACCGGGCTCGCGGGTCCGGCGTGCACCCTGATCCGGCTGATCCGAACGGAAGACCCTCATGGCCCGTCGAGAAGCATAGTAACGACCTTGGCGGGCGGCCGGGAGAGTGCCCGCGGTCCCGCCCGCGGCCCGCCCGGTGTGCGCGAGCCGGCGTATCGGTGCAGGACACGGGCCCTGTGAGCCGGTCGGTATGCTCGCCGCCATGCCCCACTCCTCCATACCTCCGCCGCCACAGCAGCCGGTCCCCCGGCGTGACCGCGGTGACGCGTGTCCGGGCAGCCTGCGCCTGCACACGGCGGACGACGGCGCACTGGCGCGGGTCCGGATCCCCGCGGGGGTACTGACGGTCGCGCAGGCCGGGGTGTTGCTGGACGCCGCGCTGCGGCTGGGCGACGGGACGCTGCATCTGACGTCGCGCGGCAATGTGCAGCTGCGGGGGCTGGACCCCGGCAGCGGCCAGGAGCTCGCCGCGTTGCTCGCGGGCGCCGGGCTGCTGCCGTCCGTACGCCATGAGCGGGCCCGCAATGTCGTGGCATCGCCGCTGTGCGGGCTCGACGGGCGCGGGGCCGCCGATGTGCAGGGCTGGGCACGGGAGTTGGATGCGCTGCTCTGTGCCACTGAGGCCGCCGCCGGTCTCTCGGGCCGGTTCCTGTTCGCGCTCGACGACGGCCGCGGCGATGTGGCCGGACTCGGCGCCGATGTGACGTTGGTCGCTTCCGCGGACGGCGGCGCGCTGCTGTGTGCCGACGGGGTGCGGGAGACGCTGGCGGTTCCGGCCGCGGACGCGGCCCGCTGCGCCCTGCTGGCGGCCGAGACCTTTCTGGACGCCGTCCGTGCTGCCGGGACCGGAGCCTGGCGGGTGGCTGAACTGCCCGGCGTTCCGGGCCTGTTCGTACGGGCGGTCGCGGAGCGGCTGGCGGCGGCCGGGATCCCCGCCGCTGCCCGGGAGCGGGTCGGACCGCTGCCGTCCGGTGCCGGTCCCGTGCCCGGCACCGTCATGGCCCCGGACGGGCGGGCCGTGCTCTGCGCCGGGGCGCCGCTCGGCTCCCTCACCGCCGCCCAGTGGCGCCTGCTGACCGGGACCGCGCTGCGGGACGGGAGCGGGGAGCTGCGGCTGACCCCCTGGCGGGGAGTGGTGCTCCCCGGCCTGGGCCCGGACGCCGCCGAAGCCCGGTCGGCCGGACTGTCGGCGGCGGGGATGATCACCGGTCCGGACTCCCCCTGGCACGGGGTGGGGGCGTGCATCGGGCGCCCCGGCTGCGCCAAGTCCCTGGCCGATGTGCGCGCCGACGCCGCGCTGGCCCCCGGCACGGGCCGCGGCCTGCCCGTGTACTGGTCGGGGTGCGCACGGCGCTGCGGCCACCCGCACGGCGACCGGGTGGACGTGGTCGCCACGGCCGGCGGTTACGAGGTCTCCGTACGCGGCGAACGGCTGCACGGCACCATGAACGACCCTTCAGAGTTCGCCGCCACCGTGGCGGATGCCCGGACCACACCCCTCACGCAGTGACGAAATGAGCGAGAAGACAGTGTTCGACTACGAGAAGGACGGCCCGGCGATCTACCGCCAGTCCTTTGCGACCATCCGCGCAGAGGCGGACCTCTCGGGGCTTCCCGCCGATGTCAGCCAGGTCACCGTCCGGATGATCCACGCCTGCGGCATGGTCGACCTGGTGCGTGATCTCGCCTACACCCCGCAGGTGGTGGCGCGCGCCCGCGAGGCGCTGCGTGCCGGGGCCCCGGTGCTGTGCGACGTGGCGATGGTGGCCAGCGGGGTGACCCGTAAACGGCTGCCGGCCGGCAACGAGGTGGTGTGCACGCTCTCCGACCCGTCCGTGCCCGGCCTCGCGGCGGAGCTGGGCACGACGCGCACCGCGGCCGCGCTCGAACTGTGGCGTGACCGTATGGAGGGCGCCGTGGTGGCCGTGGGCAATGCGCCGACCGCCCTGTTCCGGCTCCTTGAGATGGTCCGCGAGGGCGCACCGCGCCCTGCGGCGGTCATCGGGGTGCCGGTCGGTTTCGTCGGCGCGGCCGAGTCCAAGGACGCGCTGGCGGCGAACGGTCTGGACCTCGACCATCTGGTGGTGCGGGGGCGGCGCGGCGGCAGCGCCATCGCGGCGGCAGCGGTCAACGCCATCGCGAGCGAAGAGGAATGAACAGCGGCATGAGCGAGCAGAGCACCGGACGGCTGTACGGGGTCGGGCTCGGCCCGGGCGACCCGTCGCTGATGACCGTACGCGCCGTGGAGGTCATCGCGCAGGCGCAGGTGGTCGCCTTCCACAGCGCCCGGCACGGCCGGTCCATAGCCCGGTCCATCGCGGCCGCGCACATCCGCGCCGACCACATCGAGGAGGCGCTGGTCTACCCGGTCACCACGGAGACCACCGACCATCCCGGCGGATACCGGGGCGCCATGGAGGAGTTCTACGCCGAAGCGGCGGCCCGGCTGGCCGCGCATCTCGACGCGGGCCGCACGGTGGCGGTGCTCGCCGAGGGCGATCCGCTCTTCTACGGCTCGTACATGCATATGCACAAGCGGCTGGCGGACCGCTATCCGACCGAGGTGATCCCGGGTGTGACCTCGGTGAGCGCCGCCGCCGCCCGGCTCGGTGCGCCGCTCGTCGAGGGCGAGGAGGTGCTGACGATCCTGCCGGGCACACTGCCCGAGGAGGAGCTGACGGCCCGTCTGGCGTCGACGGACTCCGCGGTGGTGATGAAGCTGGGCCGCACCTTCCCCGCGGTACGGCGGGCCGTCGCCCGGTCGGGGCGGATGGCCGACGCCCGCTATGTGGAGCGCGCCACGATGCCGGGGGAGCGTACCGGCGAACTGGCCGATGTGGAGGCGGGATCGGTGCCGTACTTCTCGGTGGCGGTGCTGCCGAGCCGGATCGGCGCACCCGGTCCGGTACGGGAGCACGGCGATGTCACCGTGGTCGGTACCGGGCCCGCGGGGCCGCTCTGGCTCACCCCGGAGACCCGGGGCGCACTGGCGGCGGCGGACGATCTGGTCGGCTACACCACGTATCTGGACCGGGTCCCGGTCCGGCCGGGGCAGCGGCGGCACGGTTCCGACAACAAGGTCGAGTCGGAGCGTGCCGAGCTGGCTCTCGATCTGGCCGGGCGCGGGCGGAAGGTCGTGGTGGTGTCGGGCGGCGACCCCGGTGTGTTCGCCATGGCCACCGCCGTACTGGAGGTCGCCGCCCAGGACGCGTACCGCGATGTTCCGGTGCGGGTGCTGCCGGGGGTGACGGCGGCCAACGCGGCTGCCGCGCGTGCGGGGGCGCCGCTCGGCCACGACTACGCGACGATCTCGCTCTCGGACCGGCTCAAGCCGTGGGAGGTGATCGCGGAGCGGCTGCGCGCCGCTGCGGCGGCCGACCTGGTGCTCGCCCTGTACAACCCCGGTTCCCGCAGCCGGACCTGGCAGGTCGGCAAGGCCCGCGACCTGCTTCTGGAGCACCGCGCGCCGGGCACCCCCGTGGTGCTGGGCCGGGACGTCGGCGGGCCGGACGAGAGCGTGCGGATCGTGCGTCTGGGGGCGCTGGATCCGGCCGATGTCGACATGCGCACGATTCTGCTGGTCGGCTCGTCCAGGACCCGGACCGTGCGGCGTGGTGACGGCGAGGAGATCGTCTGGACGCCACGGAGCTATCCCGAGGGGTGAGCGGGGCAGGCCGGTACGGGACGGACGGGTACGGGGCTGACCCGTACGGGGTGCACCGGTGTCCGGTGCACCGGGCTGCTGTCCCGGTGCTGGCGGCGGGCGCGGCTCAGGCCGCTCCCCCGCCGTCCCGCCGCTCCCGTACCCACCGGACGGCTTCGCCGGGGGTTTGCGCGAGCTGTACGCCCTCGGGCACGGCGGGGCGGCGGACGACGACCACCGGAACGCCCGCCTCGCGTGCCGCGGTGAGCTTGGCCGCGGTGGCCGGCCCCCCGCTGTCCTTGGTGACCAGTACGTCGATCCGGTGGTCGCGCAGCAGCGCCCGCTCGCCTTCCAGGGCGAAGGGGCCCCGGTCCAGCAGCGTTTCCATGTGCGCCGGGTGCGGGGGGTGCGGGGCGTCGACCGACCGCACCAGGAACCAGAGCCCGTCCAGAGCCGCGAACGCGGCCAGACCCGTACGCCCCGTGGTGAGGAAGACCCGGCGCCCCAGCACCGGAAGCATCGCGGCGGCCTGCTCAAGGGAGTCGGCCGGATGCCAGTCGTCGGCCTCGCCCGCCACCCACCCGGGCCTGCGCACGGCGAGCAGGGGAACATGGGCGGTGGCAGCGGCCGAAGCCGCGTTGAAACTGATGGTTCCGGCGAAAGGATGGGTCGCGTCGATGAGCGCGTCGACCTCGTGCTCGCGCAGCCACTGCGCCAGACCCCCGGCTCCGCCGAATCCGCCGATACGGACCTCCCCCGGCGGCAGCACGGGCCGTGCCAGGCGCCCGGCCAGGGAACTGGTGACACGGGCCCCGGGGTGCAGCTCCGCGGCGATCCGCCGGGCCTCGGTCGTGCCGCCGAGTATCAGTACGTGCATCGGAGCCTCTCGTGGCTGAGGGGGTGGGTGGCCGCAGCGCCCAACTCAAGCACACCGGGCTGCGGCCGGGCTGGACGACCGGCGCCTGCGCGACGGCTGCCGCGACGGCCGCCTGGACCGCGCTGCTGAGCGGCGAGTTCCCCGACCCGGTGACGGTCACCCTGCCCAAGGGGCAGACGCCGTCGTTCGCGCTGGCCGTGGAGGAGCTGGGCGACGGCCGGGCGACCGCCGGGGTGGTCAAGGACGCGGGCGACGACCCGGACGTCACCCACGGCGCGCTGGTCCGGGTCACCGTCCGGCGGCTGCCCCCGGGCTCGGGGGTGGTGTTCAGGGCGGGCCCCGGTGTCGGTACCGTCACCCGCCCCGGCCTTCCGCTGGAGGTGGGCGAGCCCGCGGTCAATCCGGTGCCGCGGCAGATGATGCGCGAACACCTCACGCGGGTCGCCGAACGCCATGGCACCGGCGCGGACGCCGAGCTGACCGTCGCCGTGGACCACGGCGAGGAGATCGCCCGCTCCACCTGGAACCCCCGCCTGGGCATCCTGGGCGGTCTGTCCATCCTGGGGACCACGGGCGTGGTGGTGCCCTACTCGTGCTCGGCCTGGATCGACTCGATCCGGCGCGGTGTCGATGTGGCGCGGGCGGCCGGGCGTACCCATCTCGCCGGATGCACCGGCTCCACGTCGGAGCGTACGGTCGTCGCCGAGTACGGGCTCCCCGAGGACGCTCTGCTCGACATGGGTGACTTCGCGGGGGCCGTGCTCAAGTACGTACGGCGTCATCCGGTGGACCGGCTCACCGTCTGCGGGGGCTTCGCCAAACTCTCGAAACTGGCGGCCGGGCATCTGGATCTGCACTCCGCCCGTTCCCAGGTGGACAAGGGCTTCCTGGCGGGCCTGGCCCGGCAGGGCGGCGCCGGTGAAGCGCTGGCCGCTGAGGTCGCCGGGGCCAACACCGGGCTCGCCGCCCTGCAGTTGTGCGGTGCGGCGGGGGTACCGCTGGGCGATCTGGTGGCGGTGGCCGCCCGCGACCAGGCGCTCTCGGTGCTGCGGGGGGCGCCGGTCGCGGTCGACGTCATCTGCATCGACCGCGCGGGCGGCATCGTGGGCCGCAGCGCGACGGGAGCGTGGCGCGCCCGCTGAGCCCGTCCGCCGCGACCGGCCCTGCTCAGTCAACCGCGGTCAGTCGTGCTCGGGAAGCCCGAGTGGCACACGGCGGACCGCGCGGCCGTCGATGTCCAGGAGCCATCCCATGCGTTTGGCGGACTGGAGGGCCACCGACCGGTCCTTGACCTCCAGTTCGGGGAAGCGTTCGGCGAGCGACGCCTCGAAGGAAGCGATACCGCTCAGGCCGGGGAGCCAGACCGCGATGAGCAGGTTGTGCGGGCCGCTCACGGACGCGCACATCCGCACCTGTTCCATCCGGGCCACCGCGCTTCCCGTCGCTTCCAGCCGTCCGTGCGGTACGACACCCCGGAACACCACCATCGTGGACAGACCGGCCAGCGGACGGGCGAGGTCGCAGCGGAAGGAGATGGAGCCGGTCCGGATCATCCGCTGGAGTCTGCGGCGGGCGGTGTGCTCACTCATGCCGGCCGCCGCGCCGAGTTCCGTGTAGCCCATACGTCCGTCGGCTCCCAGCGCGGTCTTCAGGGCCCGGTCCTCGGGGTCCTGCTCGGCGGGCGTCCGAGTGCCGCCGCGGGGCCTGCGGGGTGAGCGAGAGGCTGCCAGACCCGTGCGGAGTGCGGGTTCCATCGCACCCATCCGCCAGTCGCCACCCTCTCCGAAGAAGGTGAGGGCCAGCCGGGTGCGGGTGGAGCGCACCCCCGGCAGTCCGCCGATGAGGCGGTGGACGGACTGCCCGAGCCGCGGCAGATCGGCCGCGGCGACGGACACGAGCAGGTCGTAGTCGCCCGCTGTCACGTCGAGGCTGAAGACCCAGGCCATCCCGGCCAGCGCGGCGGTGACCGCGTCGAGGGATCCCGGCCGGCAGCGGACCTCCACATAGGCGATGGTCGCCGCGTCGGGCGCGTCATAGGCGGTGACCCAGGCCAGCCCCGCGGCCCTCAGACGCTCCCAGCGGCGGGCCGCTGTCGTCGGGTCCGCTCCGATCGCCCGCCCGATCCGGGTCCAGGGGGCGCGCGGCGCGTACTGCAGTGCGTCCACCAGTACGAGATCGGGTTCGGACAGACGGCTGCGGGAATCCGGCGGTTCCCGGTCAGGTATGCGGCTTTCCTGCATTTCGGGGCCTCCTTGACGCGCGGGCCGGAGGGTGGGGCAGCCGCCGGCCACCGTCCGGTGATGGCCACTGTAGAGAGGAGCGCCGTATGACTGTTTCCGCCACTCCCCTGCTCACCGGCCTCGAAGGCCGACTGCCCGCCCTGCGCGAGCTGTACAGGGATCTGCACGCCCACCCGGAGCTCTCCTTCCAGGAGGTCCGCACGGCCGCCCTCGTCGCGGACCGGCTGCGTGAGCAGGGCTGGGAGGTCACCGAGCAGGTGGGCGGCACCGGTGTCGTCGGGGTGCTCGGGACCGGCGAGGGGCCGGTGGTCCTGCTGCGGGCCGACATGGACGGGCTGCCGGTACGGGAGGAGACCGGACTGCCCTACGCCTCCACCGTGACCGCGCAGGACGGCGACGGCGACGAGGTGCCCGTGATGCACGCCTGCGGGCACGACATGCATGTCACCTGTCTGCTGGGGGCCACCGCGCTGCTCGCCGCCAACCGGGACGCCTGGCGGGGCACGGTCGTGGCCGTGTTCCAGCCGGCGGAGGAGGTCGGCGGGGCCACGGCCATGATCGACGACGGGTTCCTGGAACGGTTCCCCCGGGCCGGGATCTGTCTGGGCCAGCATGTGGCCCCCGCGCCGGCCGGCTTCGTCGGCACCCGGCCGGGACCGGTGATGGCGGCTTCGGACAGCCTGCGGGTCCGGCTGTTCGGGCGGGGCGGCCATGGGTCGACGCCCGAGGCGACCGTGGATCCCGTCGTGCTGGCGGCGGCGGTCATCATGCGTCTGCAGACCGTGGTGTCGCGTGAGGTCGGAGCGGGTCAAACGGCCGTGGTCACCGTGGGGTCCGTCCACAGCGGCACCAAGGAGAACATCATCCCGGACACCGCCGACCTGAGCATCAACATCCGGAGCACCACCGCAGCGGTACGGGAACGGGTGCTGGCGGCCGTCGAACGGATCATCCGCGGTGAGGCCGCCGCGTCCGGGGCCCCGAAGGAGCCCGAGATCGAGGCGTTCCACTGCTTCCCGGTCACGTTCAACGACCCCGTGGCCACCGGCACGGTGCAGGCCGGGCTGACCGCCGCCCTGGGTGATGGCCGGGTGTTCACGCTGCCCCAGGCGATCACCGGCAGCGAGGACTTCGGCACCTTCGGGACCGCGCTCGGCGTGCCCTCCGTCTTCTGGTACTTCGGCGGTACGGATCCGGCCCGGTTCGAGGGCTTCGACCCCGGCGGGATCCTGGAGAACGGGATCCCGCCGGAGATCCCCGGCAACCACTCGTCCCTCTTCGCCCCGGCGCCCGATCCGACCATCGGGGTCGGCGTCACCTCGCTGCTCGCGGCGGCCGCGCAGTGGCTGATACCGGTGGCTCCCTAGGGTCTGTCGTCGAAGTGCCGACAGACCCTGGCGTTCCGACGGCCGACAGCGGGCGGTCGGCGGTCAGGCTCCCGGGGCGGGCAGGCAGTCCCGTTCCCGCTCCGGCGAGTACAGGTGGCTGTCGCCGAACTGTTCGGCGCCGAGGGTGCGGCCCACCATGATGACCGCCGTGCGCAGGATCCCCGCTTCCGCGACCTGCCCGGCGAGGGTGTCGAGGGTGCCGCGCAGAACGATCTCGTCGGGGCGGCTGGCCAGGGCCACGACAGCGGCCGGGCAGTCCGCGCCGTAGTGCGGCAGCAGCTCAGCCACGACCCGTTCGGTGTGCTGCACCGCCAGGTGGAGCACGATCAGCGCGCCCGACGCGCCGAGTGTGGCCAGGTCCTCGCCGTCCGGCATGGCGGTGGCCCGCTGGGCGACGCGGGTGAGGATCACGGTCTGGCCGACTGTGGGGACCGTCAGTTCGCGCTTCAGCGCGGCGGCCGCCGCAGCGAAGGCGGGAACCCCGGGCACCACCTCGTACGCCACCCCGGCGGCGTCGAGCCGGCGCATCTGCTCTGCCACCGCGCTGAAGACCGAGGGGTCCCCGGAGTGCAGACGGGCCACGTCGTGGCCCTCCTGGTCGGCGCGTACCAGTTCGGCGGTGATCTCGTCCAGGTCGAGCTGCGCGGTGTCGGTCAGCCGGGCGTCCGGCGGGCATTCGGCGAGCAGTTCACGCGGGACCAGGCTGCCGGCGTAGAGACAGACACCGCAGGAGGCGAGCAGACGGGCGCCACGCACCGTGATGAGGTCCGCGGCGCCGGGTCCGGCACCGATGAAGTACACGGTCATCTGTCGTCTCCAGGAAGGGGTGGGTACGGGTTCTTCTCGGCGTCGGTCATGTCGGCGTCGGCCATTTCGGCTTCGGTCATATCGGCTTCGGTCATATCGGCTTCGGCGCTCTCGACCGTCTTCCCGACGTCCCTCTCGGCGCTCTTCCCGACGGCCCATTGGGTGACCGGCATGGCCTGCCGCCAGCCGGTGAAGCCCCCGACCGGCACGGCGTGCGCGACGGCGAGGCGCACCAGGTCACCGCCGTGGCGGCGGTACCGGTCGGCGAGGAGCGCCTCCGACTCCAGCGTCACGGTGTTGGCGACGAGCCGTCCGCCGTCGGGCAGGGCGTCCCAGCAGGCGTCAAGCAGCCCCGGGGCGGTGAGTCCGCCCCCGATGAACACCGCGTTCGGCACGGGCAGTCCGGCCAGCGCGTCCGGGGCCGCGCCGGTGACGACGCGCAGCGCGGGGACGCCGAGCCGGGCGGCGTTGCGGGCGATGCGCCCGGCCCGCACCGGATCGCGCTCGACGGTGACGGCGCGGCAGGACGGGTGGGTGCGCATCCACTCGATGGCGATGGAGCCCGAGCCGCCCCCGATGTCCCAGAGCAGTTCACCGGGGGCCGGGGCGAGCGCGGCCAGGGTGGCGGCGCGCACATGGCGTTTGGTGAGCTGGCCGTCGTGTTCGTACGCGTCGTCGGGCAGCCCGGGGACGGCGCCGGTCCTCGGGGCGCCCGGGGTACGGCGGCAGTCGACCGCGATCACGTTCAGCGGGTCGCCGGGCGGATGCGGCCAGCTCGCGGCCGTGCCCTCGATGAGGTTCTCCCGCTCGCCGCCCAGCTGTTCGAGCACCCGTATCCGGCTCGCTCCGAAGCCGTGCCCGGTGAGGTGCGCCGCCACGTCGGCCGGTGTCGCGGCGCCCGCGCTGAGCACCAGGAGCCGTCGGCGGTCGTGCAGCGCGGCGGCCAGCCGGGCGATGGGCCGGCCGACCAGGGTGATGGCCTCGGTGTCCTCGACCGGCCAGCCCAGCCTGGCGCAGGCGTACGAGACGGAGGAGGGGTACGGCAGCACCCGGAGCCCGCCCTCGCCCAGCACCTCGGTGAGCGCCCGCCCGATGCCGTAGAACATGGGGTCCCCGCTGGCCAGGACGGAGATCCGGCGCCCGGCGTGGGCCGCGAGGATGCGGGGTACGGCGGGGCGCAGCGGTGTGGGCCACTCCACCCGCTCGCCCCCGCACCGCGCGGGGAGCAGCCCCAGCTGGCGTGGGCCGCCGACGAGGACCTCCGCGTCGAGCAGGGCCTGCTGCGCCGCGGCGGGCAGCCCGTCCCAGCCGTCGGCGCCGATCCCGACGACGGTGACGGGCGCCGGGGCGGGGTGCGGGGGCGGTGCGGGGGCCACAACCGGTTCCTCAGGTTCGGATCGGATCAGTACCGGGTCGCATTCTGTCGGGACGCCTGTGACATGCACAAATCCCCGGCGAAGACCCCCGGGCTCCCCCGGGCTCCCCTCCGCCCCTTCAGCGCTCCGGCACACCCGTCCCCCTGCCGGGCCCCGGCGTCCGGCGTCCGCGTTCGAAGGTACGCAGCACATGCACCACGCGCACCACCGCCAACAGCCCGGCGGCCACCGTCCCCGTCGCCACCAGGGCCGCCGTGACGCGGTGCGGCAGATTCCATACGGCCGCGGGACCGGCGATCACGCCGAACACCACCGCGCCCAGGAAGCCCGCACTGGCCAGGGCGTAGCCGATCTCGACCGTCCGGGCGTCACGGTCGGACCGGCCACCCCCGCTCATCGCCCGGCTCCCTTCCCCAGCGAGTAGTGGCCAGCCGCCCGTGCGGCGCTGAGCACCCCCGGGTAGACGGCCGTCTCGTCCAGCTCACCCTTGAAGAAGCCGCTTGTGGGGCGTGAGGGCCAGCCGGTCAGGGTGTCGCCGCCGACCCGCCAGTACCCGCTCGACCTCTCGCTCTTCGTCACGGTGTTGCTCTTCAGGAGGTGGCCGTCGGCATACAGACGCATCCCGGTCGGGCCCTGCGTCGCGACCATCTGGTGCCATTTTCCGTCGTTGTACGCCTTGGGGCTCACCAGCGTCCTGAGTCCGTCGGCGCTCACCCCGAAGACGAGCTTGCCCGCGTTGGTCATGTACACCTGCTTGTCGTACTTCTTGCTTGCGGCCGTCGTGTTGTCGCCGAAGCCGATCAGTTTTCCGCCCGTCTTGCTGGTGGTCCTGAACCAGGTCTCCAGGCTGTACTTGACGGGCGCGGCGTACCGGCGGTCGCTGTATATCCACTGGTTGGTGCCGTTGAACCCGATCGCGGTCGACGGGCCGCCGACCGCTCCAGGAGTCTGGCGCAGTGCGGGGGCGTTGGCGTCCACCCCGGAACGGTTCGCGCGCGACGAGTCCGCCACGAACGGCGCCGTGCGGTCGTCGTAACGCCAGTAGAGCGAGGCGCCGTCGCCGAGGACCGCGGTCGGATAGCGCTCGGCCGCGGATGTCGCGGTGGCGGTGACGGCAGCCGACTTGGCACTGGTGTTGCCCGCCGCGTCGGATGCGGTGATCCGGTAGCTGTAGCTCTTGCCCTTGGTGACCGAGGTGTCCGTGACGGAGATCTGCGGGCGGTCCCACATCAGCGAGTCGGCCCGTACGGTCGCCATCGGTGTGGCGGCCCCGTCGCGGTACACCTTGTACGTCAGCTTCGAGTCGTCCGTGTCGAAGGCGGCGCGCCAGCTGATCCGCACCTGCCCCGGCTCCGCACTGGCCGCCGCGCCCACCGGGACGGTCGGCGCTCCCTTGTCCCCGGTGGATGCGAACCGGGTGAGGCTCTGGGCGGCGGAGCGGTTGACGGTGGTGAACTCGCCGCCCGACCACAGGTACTGGGTGGATCCCGCGGTCGCGATGGTCAGTGCGCGCGGACCGATGCCCTCGCCGTTGCCGTCGTTGGTGTCGGGGAACCAGCCGAGCTTGCCGGTGCCCGTGGTCGGCTCCGCGAGGAAGTGGTGGCGCGGCCCGTTGGGGAACTCGCCGACGCTGGAGCAGTCGTGGGCGTGCGAGGCGCTGTAGAGCACGCCCTTGTACGACTTCACCGACTGGGTGGCGCCCAGGCAGGTGTCGCGCCAGCGCTGGCCGAGTGTGCTCGCGTCGAGCGCGATACGGCCGTCGAACACACCGAAGCCGGTGCCCTCGTTGCCGGTGTAGATCCCGGTGGCGTCCGTGTCGAGCGTCTTGACCACGGAGTTGGTCTCGATGAAGCCCGGGTAGGCCTTGGCCACCTTGCCCGACTGGGCGTTCACCACGGCGAGGGCGTGCGACGTCACTCCGTTGACCTTGAAGAAGTCACCGCCGAGCACAGCGTTCTTGCCGTCGGGTGTGAGGGCGAGGGCGCGGCCCGGTGCGTCCGCGTCCGCGGTGAAGGGCAGCACGGCCCCGGTGGACGCCTTGACGGCCGCGAACCGTGCGCGCTTCTGTCCGCTGACGGTGGCGAAGTCACCTCCCGCGTACACCGTGTCCTTGGTCACCGTCAGCGCGCGGACGGTCGCCGCGAAAGCGGGCCGGAACGAGGCCCTGGGCTTGCAGGTGGCGATGTCGACGGCCACCAGGGAGGAGACCTTGGTGCCGTTGACCGCGCCGAAGTAGCCGCCCGCGTAGAGCGTCTTCTTGTCGGGGGACACCGCCAGGGCCCGCACCGTGGCGGTACCGCTGCCGACCGTGAAGGAGAGGGAGCAGCCGGTCGGTGCACCGGTGGCCGCGTTGAAGGCGGCGAAGTTCACCGCGGACCGCGCCTTGCCGGAGGAACCGGCCGGCGGCCGCAGTGCGGAGAACGTACCGCCCGCGAACACCACGCCGTTGCTCTGGGCGAGCGCCCAGACGATCCCGTTGGTCTGCCAGGTCGGCAGCGCGTCCGCCGTGAACGCCACCGGCGGGGTGATCGCGGACGCGTCCGGCGCGGCGACCACCCCCAGACCGGCCGTGGCGAACGACAGGGCGAGAGCCGCCGACAGCGTTCTTGATCTCTGCATGAACCCCCCAGAAGAAGAACCGGGCTCCGTCCGGAGGACCGCGGAACATCCGGAAACACCACAGGCCGGGGGAGACGGGTCGTAGCGCCCCACCCCAACCATCCCGTATCCCACGGTACTTGCCGGAAGGACGTCCCACCCGCCACTCCCCCGTGGTGGCCGGAACCGGTTGGGGCGGGCGGGGCGCCCTGCCGCGGGTGCGCCACGTGTGACGCCCGCCCCTCGGCCCGGCCGGATCTCAGCTCCGTACGGTGAACCCGTCCACGATCATGTACTGTCCGCTCTCCATCGTTCCCGTGAGGGTGTGCACCCCGGCCGGGAGGCCGCTGACCGAGTAGAGCTTCTGCTGGTACTGGCGGGAGCCGCTGGTGGCGTCGGCCGTCTCCCGGTGGACTCCGTCGACGGCGATGTCGATCTTCCCCTCGTCCGCGTTCAGTTCGGTGAGGAAGTCGGCTCCCGTCCCGTTGAAGGTGATGGTGAAGGAGTCACCGACGGCGGTGGTGGCGTCGATGTCGTCCTGGAAGGAGCCCTGACCGCCGGCCTGGGCGCCGCGCCACCCCCAGCCGCTCCCGGTGTAGGTCACGCCCGCGGTGTTGTTGTACTCCTGCGGCCCGGTGGGCTTGACCAGCGTGACGGTGGTCGCGGACTGCGCGCGCCACACGCCGAGGGTGACGGTGCTGCCGGGCGCGAGCCTGTGGTAGACGGTCCAGAAGCTGTCGCGGTCGCTCACACCGGTCCCGTTCACCGACCGGATCACGTCGAGCGGGCGCAGCCCCTGCCCGTACGCGTAGGAGGTGGCGGGGACGCTCGGCAGGTAGAGGCCGTCCAGGTCACCGAGTCCGACGGCCGACTGGGTCTCCTTGTCGTGGATCTGCCGGGCGGTGGCGCCCATCAGCGGCTCGGGCTGGGTCTCGATGACGGTGTCGGGCGCGGGGGCGGCCGGCAGGACGACCGCGGGGGGTGTCGCCTCACCCGGCCTTCCGGTGCCGAAGCGGTCCATCGGGAGGTCCACGAATCCCAGGGCCTTCGCGGGCGAGTCCGGGGCCGGTGTGTAGTCCGTCATGCCGGGTGATTCCCATGGCGATCCCCCGGCGAACCGCGGGTCCGCGGTGACCGAGTGGGTGTCGAGCCGGTTGGCGCCCCAGACGCCGGGCAGGCTGACCGGACGGCCGGCGGCCCAGAACAGGTTGTGGTCGGCGGTGTACTCGGCCGT
Organism: Streptomyces sp. NPDC059398; assembly: GCF_042751845.1. Taxonomy (NCBI): domain Bacteria; kingdom Bacillati; phylum Actinomycetota; class Actinomycetes; order Kitasatosporales; family Streptomycetaceae; genus Streptomyces; species Streptomyces sp. NPDC059398. Next base: position 50,086 of record NZ_JBHYWP010000054.1, read on the forward strand.
GGCGGGATCGCTGCCGGTGAGCGCGTAGGGCGAGTCCGCCAGGATGATGTTCCTGCTGATGGCGTCGTCGTTGTCGCGGTGCGAGATCTGCTCGTAGACCGATCCGCCGACCAGGATGTTGTTGGTGACCGTCCGCCGGAATCCGTCGCGCAGCTTGATGCCTGCGCCGAGGAGCAGATTGTTCTTCACGACGTAGTTGCTCGATCCGTCGTCCAGGTCGACGGCCCATTCGCTGTTGTGCCAGATCCGGTTGGAGCTGATCGTGATCGGCTGTACCACGTCGAGCAGCGCGTAGCTCTTCTGCAGCGCGTCGGACTCCGCGCTGGGGTTGGTACTGGGCCCGGCGATGGGCCAGTAGCGGTCCCGGCCCCAGGCGTTGACGGGCCCGTGGTCCGAGGTCTCCTTCACACAGTCGAAGATGTCGTTGTACTGGATGCGGTGCCCGCCCCAGGTGCCGTCGTTGACGTTGACGCAGGAGCGCGGACTGCCGTGGATGGTGTTGTGCGCGACGGTGACGCGGCTGCTCATCGAGATGTTGACTCCGGCGCTCTGCTTCTCGAACCGGCCCATGTCCGCCATGCTGTTGCCGCTGATGTCGATGTCGCGCGGATAGTCGTCGGTCCTGGGTCCGGGGGTCAGGTCGGTGGGCGGATCGACCATGTGCGCCCAGGTCGAGGGGTTGCGGACGGCCCGGGTGGAGCCGACCACCTGGACGTCGCTCGCGCCGGACCCCGAGAAGCTGTTGCCGGTGACGGCGTCGCCCTTGTTGTAGCCGTCGATGAAGACACCGTTGCCGCCCACCTGGGCGAAGGAGGAGCGGGAGACGGTGATGTTCCTGGCGTTCTTGATGTGGACGGCCCCGGCCCGTGCCACCGCCCAGTCCCCGAGTTGCAGCGGCTCGTACGGGGTGTCGAAGAGGGTCCGGTGGGTGGCGGTGTAGGTGAAGCCGTCGAATGTGAGGTCGTGGACGGGCCGTGCGGCGGACGCGCCCTCGACCCGGACGAGTTCGTCCAGCTCGGCCGTGTCGACCGTGGTCCTCGACAGATCGGTGCCGGCCGGCGGAATCACGTACAGCTTCCCGGTGTCCTGGTCGTAGAACCACTCGCCGGGCGCGTCGAGTTCCTCGAAGACGCCTTCCGCGACCACGTGTTGGGTGTCCACCTCCCCACCCCGGTTGTTGTCCCCGGCCCACTTCAGCTTGAGGCCGGATGCGTCGCGCCCGGTGATCGTGTAGTCGTTGCCGCCCCAGTGGGAGGAGTGCAGGCCGCGGATGTCGCCGGTGGAGGGGTTCTTCCAGTGCGCGGAGCGGGTGTTGAGGGCGGCCATCGTGGTCGAGCCGTTGAGTACGGCGGTGTCCGGATCGAAGTCCGGGTAGCGGGCGAGCACCTGCCGGGCGCCGCCCACGAACAGCCCGTCGACCTTGTGGTGTGCGCCGATGTCCGCCACCCGGACCGCACTGTTGTGCCGGTCGGTGGTCCACCCTCCGCGCACCCTGCGGCCCCCGCTGAGCACGGCCCGCTCGCCGGGGTACGAGGAGTAGGTCACCGGCGCCGACGGGCGGCCGGAGTCCGCGGCGCCGAACTTGAGGGTGGCGGTGAGGTGGTAGGTACCGCCGCGGACCCACACATGGACCGGGTGCCCGGACCTGGTGGCCTTGCGCGCGGTGGTCTGCGCCGCCGCCAGGGTCAGCAGGGGCGCGCGGGTGGAGAGCCCGGAGTTCCGGTCGCTGCCGGACACCGATACGTAGATGTTCCGGCCCGAGGGGGCGTGGGCCGCTGCCGCGGTGCCCGCGGTGAGCGCGGGCGCCGCACCCACCGCCAGGGCGGTGAGGACCGCCGCCGTCGCGAGCCGCGCTTTCGCGGGGGCTCTGCCTCCTGGTCTGCTGCCGTCCAGGCTGCGATGCACGTCTGACTCCCTGCCACGTAGGGGCCGCTGTCGCACAGATCCCTCTGCCGCGAGCAGCTTTCATCGGATGTATCAGCGAATTCGCGATCGGGCGGAACTCTGCTATCCGCTTCATCCGGGTGTCAAGAGGTGCGACATCGAATCAACAGCCAACCCAAACCATCCAGTTGTCCGATGTATAAGGAACAAGGAAGACAGAAAAGACAGGGAAAGCAGGGAAAACAGGAGACACGCGGGAGGGGGCGGTCAGCTCTCGACACACCCCCCCCCCCAACCCCCCCCCCCAAAAACCCGTGCCAAGTCAGTTCAAAACACAAAAAAACCCCCCCAACCC
>NZ_JBHYWP010000055.1:0-14774 GCF_042751845.1 Streptomyces sp. NPDC059398
CAGCCGACGAATCCACGGAAGGACAGCCGAAGCGCCAGTCAGTCCTGGGGTCAGACCGCCGAGCGGAGCCACAGCAATCATCACTGTCAGTCCTCCGCGGGACCGGCCGACGGGCTGGTCGTCAGGTTCGCCGGCCGGGGCTCCTTTTCCGGGGTCCTCACCCGACCTCCCCGGCTGCCCCGCCTGCGGGGACGAGAGACCGCTGGTATGGAATTCGACCGGGCACGGCTGGGTGGAGGTGTGCCGTGGGTGCTGGCGCCATGTTCGTGCGGGCACCGGCACCGGTTCGTCCTGGAGACGCCGTTCAACTGGAGAGGGATCTGGCAGCGGGCTCACATGAGCGATGACGGCATGCCGAACCCACATTGACCTGCGGGCCAGCCGGTTGGATGTGGCACGGGGGTGCACGGATGCTGCTGGGAGGCCGCCAGCCGGTCACCACACGTCGACGGACCAGACGTCGCCCCTCTGATGTCCGTCTGGATCTGGGTCGCTTGACCCGTGCGAGTCAAGGTCAGCGACGACTTGGATGCGGGCGGCGGACGCGGATACGCGGTAGCAGTCCATGTGACTCGACGTGTTGTGCTTGTCGAGTTCGATCGTGTGGCCCAGGGCCAGGATGGCGGTCTGCAGTTCCTTGAAGGGGACTCTGGGTGCGAATTCCCCGTATTCCCGCGAGAGCGGGGACGGCACGGTGCTCGGGGACTGGTCGTACAGCAGTCGTTGGATCTTCACGCCGAAGCCGAAGCACGACATCTGCCCTTGCCGCCCTGGCTGGTCCGGCGAGAAGTTGATTTCCACGAGCCCGTAGTCCCGCCGCAGTAGGCCACCACCGGGGACATCGAGGCATGTCGCCCCCAGCGCGGCCTCCCAGGCTTCCGGGTCGGCACCGAGGCCGACCCCCAGGACCCCACCGCAGACGGCGACGTGAGCGTAGAAGTCCAAAGCGGACACCCGTCAACTCCCTCAACTATCCGGACAGGGCACCACGTGCTGATCTCCGCACAGGACAGGCGGATCAGCGCCCAGTATTCCGTGATCGTACGGAGCAGCCGGTCAGGGCAGTCGCCCGGTGAGTCCGGCTCCGTCGTCGACATCGACGTACATCCCATCCCGGCCAACGAGACCAAGGGGGAGCCGGAGCATCAGCACATCGACTTCCGCTTCCTCTTTCACACGGAGACCGCTGATATCGGTGCGCTCCAGATCGGGGAAGTCACGGACGCGGCGTGGCTGTGCGTGGACGCTCTCGCGTCAAGGAGGCTGGTGGGAAGGGTGTCGAGCGCACTGCGCTGAATCGGGCACCGGGCCGCTCGTGGCAGGCGGGCAGGGGCAGATGGTCGTCGTTCGCGACCGGTGTGAAGTGCGCTGGGACAAGGGCCCGTTCAGTCCCCGCCCTTCATCCGGCCCCGCGTCCCGGCGCCCCCGAAGCGGGCGGGTGCGCCGCCCTCCCCGGGCGGTCCGCCGATGACGATGCCGCCGAGTACCGCGCCACCCGGGTCTCCTGGCGGGGTTCCGTAGGCCCGTACGTCCTGTTCGGCCAGGTACTGGGCCTGCCCGGCCAGGGAGTCGGCCTGGCGGGCGGCGGACAGGGCGCGGCGGGGGTCGGGGCCCGCGAGCGGGCCGGACTCCTCCAGGTGGCGCCGGGCCTCCGCAAGGCGGGTGCGGGCCTGGATGCCCACCGCGCCCCGGTGGGTGGTGAGGTAGTCGGCCGCTGCCCCGGTCGTGGAGCGCGCCGTCAGGGTGGCCGCTTCGAGGAGTTCGGCGGCTCTGCGGGGGCCCGGCCCGGGGGCGCCGCCCGCCAGGGCCCGGTCCAGCGGGGCGTCGGCATCCGTGACCCGGCGCAGCGCGTCGACCGGGTCGTAGGGCCCTGTCCGCTGCTCCTGCCGTACGCCCGCCGTGACCGTCTCCGCGCGGGCGATCCGGCCCTGGAGGTCCGCCCCCGCCGCCGCGGTGGCCACCGGCAGCGAACGGGCCTCGGCCAGGTCCGCCTCCGTCTCGGTGAGCGCGCCGGTCAGCCGGACCTCCGCCTCGGCCACCTCCCGGGCCAGCCGGTCGACCGCGTCGATGAGCGTCGCCGCCTGCCCCACCGCGCTCTCCGCCGCCCGTACGTGCACCGCGGCCCGCGCGTACTCCGCGAAGTCCACCGACTGCCGGGCCTGGTTGAGGCCGTTCGTCGCGAAGAGGAGCCGGTCCTTTGCCTGTTCGACGTTCCCGGCGACCGCAGCCGACGCGGATTCCGCGTACCGCTCACGCAGTGCGGCGAGGGTGGACGCGGCGGCCCCGGTGCGTCCCGCGACCGTCCGGAAGGCGCTCTCGGCCGTGGTCAGCGCCTGCGGGGCCTCCGTCTCCAGGGCGCGCAGCCGGTCGAAGCCCTCCGACTCCTCGTCCAGGCGCCGCCCGGCCTCCGTGCACCGGGCCCCGATCTCCTCCAGCACCTGCCGCCGGGCCGCCTCACGTTCCGGGAACGAGTCGTCCAGCTGCTGGCGGAGCCGGAACGCCGTGGCCAGCTCGGTCCTCGCGTACACCAGCGCCGCCCGGTACGGCTCCACCGCCCGGTCCCCGTACCGGGCTGCGGCGAGGTCCAGCTCCTCCGTACTCGTCCGCACCGCGTCGTCAGTCGCCACCAGCAGCTCCCCGGCCTCCGTATCGAGCTGCGCCAGGGCGATCCCCTCGGTGGCCCCGGGCGTCCAGCCCTGCTGCATCGCGCTGCCGGCCGGGGTCGTTCTGGTCCCGGCCCGCCGCCTCCTGCGGATGTACGCGTAGACCGCCAGGCCGCCGACCACGATCACCAGGGCGAGCGGGACCAGCAGAGCGCCGTTGCCCATGTCGACCTTCCGGCCGCCGGGATCGTGAGCGCCGAGCGCGTACACCCGGCCGGTCGCCTGCGCGGCCGGTGCCGGGGCCACCAGCAGGAACACCGCACCGAGCGCGGCGCCCAGAGCGGCGATGACGGCGGTGTGCGGCCGTGCGGATGGCTCGTGCGGCGTCACATGGGGGAGCGTATGACCGTCCCGGGCGGCCCGCGACCGCAGCTGCTCTGCCCGCGGACCGCGGCTACTCTGTGGGGCTTACCGTACGAGCTCGTGGGGGCACGGGGTGCAGGTACGACACTGGGGGATCCGGCGCTGGGGGATCCGAAACTGGGGGATCCGAAACTGGGGGATCCGAATACGGCGCGCGCTGGCGGGCCTGCTGATCCGGACCGCACCGCACGGCGGACGTACGCCAACAGCGCCGCGCGGCCGGGCGCACAGCCCGCTGCGGGTCCGGCTGCGGCGGGCCGGGGCGGCGGTCGCGGTGCTCCTGCTCGTTCCGGTGCTCGCCGCGGGCGTCGCCCTGCGGACCGCATACGCGGGCGACTACCGCGACGGGACCCGCACCCGCGGCCGTGACGCCCTCTGGCTCGGCCACGCTTGGGTCGACGGCCGGAAGAAGGACACCGACGTCCACGCACTCGCGGCCCGGCTGCGGGGGAGCGGTCTGCGGGACCTCTATGTGCACGCCGGGCCCCTGGAGCACGACGGAACCCTGCCGGCCGCCCGCTACGCCGGGGCGAAGTGGCTCATCGCCGCCGTACACCGCGAGCTGCCCGGGGTACGCGTCCAGGCGTGGCTCGGCGACGAGCTGGCCACCGAGAGCCCGGACGGCCTCGATCTGACGCGGGCCGCGTCCCGCAGCGCCGTCGTCGCCTCCGCGCGCCAGGTCATCGACGCGGGCTTCGAAGGGACACACTTCGACCTGGAACCGCTGCACTCGGGCGACCGCGACTATCTGGCGCTCCTCGACCGTCTGCGCACCCTCACCAGGCAGCGCGGCGTCCTGCTCTCGGTGGCCTCCCACCAGATCGACCCGCTGCCCGCCCTGCACACCGTCGCGGGCGCGCTCAGCGGGCACCCGAAGTACTGGTCGCAGAAGTACTTCGGCGAGGTGGCCCGCCGGGTCGACCAGATCGCGGTCATGTCGTACGACACCGCGCTGCCGCTGCCGAGCCTGTACGGCGGCTATGTGGCCGAGCAGACCGAGCTGGCCCTCGAAGTGGCCCCGGAATCAACCGACTTGCTGATGGGGCTGCCCTTCTACCACGAGACCAAACCCGGCCATATTGCCTCCGCCGAGACGGCCGCGGCCGCGGTGCGCGGGGTGCGGCTCGGGCTCGGCAGACAGGAGAGCGGCCGGGAGCGCTTCGGGGTCGCCCTGTATGTCGACTTCGCCGCGACGGAGGCGGACTGGACGGCGTACCGGAAGGGCTGGAACTGAACCGGGCGGCGTACCGCAAGGGCTGGAGCTGAGCGGCGCGTAACCCCTGCCCTGCGGGGGGAGCGGGGCGGCGGGCTGCGCTGCCGTCCCGCCCGGTACGGGAAAGGCGGCGCGCGCCCGTGCGAGCGCCCGCGTTGCTCCGCACGGGTGGGGTTCGGGCGGCTTCACGCCGTGGCTTCCACGGGCGGCCAGGGGCCTCCCCTTCAGTGAAGGGGTCATAGGTGTGATCAACATGAAATGCCACCAAACCCGAAGATTCGCGTTCATTCCCCGCAGGGATGGGCGGGGTCGGCCCCGGAGGTATCAGCCATGTCCCACGTCGGCGTCCCACACGGGAGAGCGAAGCGTCGCAGCGTCGCGCTCCTCGCCACCGGTGTACTCACGCTGCCCGTGCTGGCCGGGTGCGGTTCGAGTGATGACCACGGCAGCAACGCGAAGGCGGTGGGACCCGACATCGCGACGGCCTCGCGGTCCCGGATCGCCGACGGCGGCACCCTGCGCTGGGCGGTCGACGCGATGCCCGCCACCCTGAACACCTTCCAGGCCGACGCCGACGCGTCCACCTCGCGGATCGCGGGCGCGGTGCTGCCCGCGCTCTTCACGCTCGACCGCTCGGGGCGGCCGAAGCTCAACGGCGACTATCTGGAGTCGGCCAAGGTCATCAAGCAGGAGCCGAAGCAGGTCGTCCGCTACCGAATCAACCAGAAGGCGGTCTGGAGCAACGGCCGGGAGATCGGGGCTCCCGACTTCGTGGCCCAGTGGCGGGCGCTCAGCGGCAGGGACTCGGGGTTCTGGACCGCGCGCAACGCCGGGTACGACCGGATCGAGAAGATCGAGCGGGGCAAGGACGACCTGGAGGTCCAGGTCACCTTCAACAAGCCGTACGCGGACTGGCGTTCGCTCTTCACCCCGCTCTACCCGAAGGAGGTCATGAGCACCCCGGACGCCTTCAACGACGGCGCGCGCAAGAAGCTCACGGCGACCGCCGGGCCGTTCAGCATCAAGAGCGTGGACGCCGGAGAGAAGCAGACCACGCTGGTCCGCAACCCGCACTGGTGGGGGCGGCAGGCCAAGCTCGACTCGCTCGTCCTGACCGCCGTCCCGGCCGAGCGGCGCACGGCCGCCCTCACCGCGGGCTCCGTCGACCTCGCGGACGTCGACGGACCGGCCGCCGGCCGGATCACCCTCGCGGACAAGGACGGGAACAACGGGCAGCCGCTGACCCACGGCCCCGGCAGCGAGGTGCAGCCGGCCGACGCCCTGCTCAACTGGGCCGCGGCGCACGGCGCGGACGGCCCGGAGGCCCAGGAGCAGGCGAGCCGGGCCGCCGAGCAGACCCGTCAGGACCGCCAGGAGTACGCGCGGCAGCAGGCGGCCCTGCACGGCTATGTGATCCGCAAGTCCCTGGAGCCCGCCTACACCCAGCTGGCCATGAACGGCAGCTCCGGCCCGCTCGCGGACGAGCGGGTGCGCCGGGCGGTCGCCAGGGCGCTGGACCGCAAGGAGATCGCGTCCGACGTGCTGAAGCCGCTCGGGCTGCCCGCCCTGCCGCCCGGCAGCCATCTCGCGCTGGCGGGCCAGGAGGACTACGCGGACAACAGCGGCGCCATCGGCGACCACAACCCGCGCCAGGCCCAGGCGCTGCTCTCCGCCGCGGGCTGGACGGCCGAGGGCGCACGCCAGGCGGACCAGGGCACCAAGGCGGGAAGCAAGCCGGACGCGTCCGGCACGCCGTCGGGTTCGGGCAAGCCGTCCGCATCCGGCAAGCCGCAGCAGACCGCGAAGCCCGACGCCTCGGGTAAGCCGCAGGAGTCCGCCAAGCCGGAGACCTCCGCCAAGCCGGACACCTCCGCCGAGCCCGACGCGTCGAAGTCCGCTGCGGGCTCCCTCGACGACTCGAAGTCCGGGACCGCTGACGACTCGAAGTCGGGAACCGCCGCGTCCGGCGACGAGAAGCACCAGGTGGCGGGCGCGTACGCCCCCAAGGGCACCGCTGCTCCGGCCGCCGCAGCACCCGCGGCGGCGCTCGGCAAGAACGGCAAGTCGCTGACCCTGCGCTTCGTGCTCCCCTCGGGCCCCGGCTCGGAAGTGATCAACAGCGTCGGCACCAAGATCACGCAGGAACTGGACGCGGTCGGCATCCGTACCGTGGTCAGCAAGGTCGACAGTGCCGGCTACTTCAAGGACCACATCGCCTCCGGCGACTACGACCTGGCCATCTACTCCTGGCCCGCCACCGCCTACCCGGCCACCGACGCCCGGCCCATCTACGCCAAGCCGGCCGTAGCGTCCGACGGCTCCCTCATGGTCGACCAGAACTACACCCGGGTCGGCACGGACCGTATCGACCAGCTCTTCGACCGCGCCGCCGGCGAGCTCAACGAGAAGGCCGCACGGGACCTGGTGAAGCAGGCCGACGCCCATATCTGGGCCACCGCGGGATCGATTCCGCTCTATCAGCGCCCGGACCTCGTCGCCGCGAAGCGCGGTGTCGCGAACGCCGGAGCCTTCGGTTTCACCTCCCCCGTCTACCAGGACATCGGCTTCCTGAAGTCCGCCAAGAAGTCCTGAGCACCCCCGCCCAGCTGTCCCCGAGCCCCGGATCACCGCAGGTCGTAGCGGTGGCCCGGGGCTCAGCCGGGAGATGCGGCCCGACCCCTCCACTTGCCCGCCGGCCTCGTCGGCGGGCAAGCTGGTGTCCCGCGCCGCAGGCTGGCCCGCAAGACCCTCACCGCCCCCGCGCGACCCTTGTCACACCAGGGCCGGGGGCCGCTAACCCTCGCCCGGGAAGCCCCGGGCGCGCGAGCCCCGTACCATGGGACTGGCCGTGGCGCGTCCGCCCGGCGGGCGTAGCCGAGACAGACGCCGCATCCCACGAGCTGAGAGAAGCGCAAGCCACCCATGCCCACGCGCCACGACATCCGTAACGTAGCCATCGTCGCCCACGTCGACCACGGCAAGACCACCCTGGTCGACGCCATGCTCAAGCAGGCCGGCGCCTTCGCCGCGCACGCCGCCGAGCACCTCGACGACCGCATGATGGACTCGAACGACCTGGAGCGTGAGAAGGGCATCACGATCCTGGCCAAGAACACGGCCGTGAAGTACCACCCGAAGGATGGCGGCGACGTCATCACCATCAACATCATCGACACCCCCGGCCACGCCGACTTCGGCGGTGAGGTCGAGCGCGGTCTCTCGATGGTGGACGCGGTCGTCCTCCTCGTCGACGCCTCCGAGGGGCCGCTGCCGCAGACCCGCTTCGTGCTCCGCAAGGCCCTGGACGCCAAGCTGCCGGTCATCCTCTGCGTGAACAAGACGGACCGCCCGGACTCCCGGATCGACGAGATCGTCAACGAGACGTACGACCTCTTCCTCGACCTGGACGCCGACGAGGACCAGATCGAGTTCCCGATCGTCTACGCGTGCGCCCGTGACGGCGTCGCCTCGCTGACCAAGCCCGACGACGGCACCGTCCCGCAGGACAGCGACAACCTGGAGCCGTTCTTCTCCACGATCCTCTCCAGCGTCCCGGCCCCGGAGTACGACGAGGACGCCCCGCTCCAGGCGCACGTCACCAACCTCGACGCGGACAACTTCCTCGGCCGTATCGCGCTCTGCCGTGTCGAGCAGGGCGAGCTGCGCAAGGGCCAGACCGTCGCGTGGATGAAGCGCGACGGCACGATGTCCAACGTCCGCATCACCGAGCTGCTGATGACCGAGGCGCTCACCCGCAAGCCGGCCGAGAAGGCCGGCCCCGGCGACATCTGCGCCATCGCCGGTATCCCGGACATCATGATCGGCGAGACCCTGGCCGACCCGGAGAACCCGATCGCGCTGCCGCTGATCACGGTGGACGAGCCGGCCATCTCGATGACCATCGGCGCCAACACCTCGCCGCTGGTCGGCAAGGGCGGCAAGGGCCACAAGGTCACCGCCCGGCAGATCAAGGACCGTCTGGACCGCGAGCTGATCGGTAACGTCTCGCTCCGCGTCCTGGACACCGAGCGCCCCGACGCCTGGGAGGTCCAGGGCCGCGGTGAGCTGGCGCTCGCCATCCTGGTCGAGCAGATGCGCCGTGAGGGCTTCGAGCTGACCGTCGGCAAGCCCGAGGTCGTCACCAAGCAGATCGACGGCAAGACGCACGAGCCGATCGAGCGCATGACGATCGACTCGCCCGAGGAGCACCTCGGCGCCATCACGCAGCTGATGGCGACCCGCAAGGGCCGTATGGAGACCATGACGAACCACGGTTCGGGCTGGGTCCGCATGGAGTGGATCGTCCCGTCCCGCGGCCTGATCGGCTTCCGTACGGAGTTCCTCACGCAGACCCGCGGCACCGGCATCGCGCACTCCATCTTCGAGGGCCACGAGCCGTGGTTCGGTGACCTGCGCACCCGCCACAACGGTTCGCTCGTCGCGGACCGCGCGGGCGTCGTGACGCCGTTCGCGATGGTCAACCTCCAGGAGCGCGGTGTCATCTTCACCGAGGCCACCACGGAGGTCTACGAGGGCATGATCATCGGTGAGAACTCGCGCGCCGACGACATGGACGTGAACATCACCAAGGAGAAGAAGCTCACCAACATGCGTGCCGCCTCCGCGGACACCACCGAGAACGTGGTGCCGGCCAGGAAGCTGTCGCTTGAGCAGTCGCTGGAGTTCTGCCGCGACGACGAGTGCATCGAGGTGACCCCGGAGACCGTGCGGATCCGCAAGGTCGTCCTGGACCAGAAGGAGCGCGGCCGCAGCGCCTCCCGCGCCAAGCGCTGACGCCCCGCCCCGGGATCCCGCCCGGCCCCCCCCCCCCCCCCCCGGGGGGGCCGGGCGGCTGCACCCCCCGGGGGGGGGGGGGGGGGCGCCCCCCCCCCCCCCCGGGGGGGGGGGCCCGGGGCGTCTGCACGACCGGTGGGGGGCGTTGCGTGTCCGGCCTCAGCCCATCCGGTCGCCCGGTTTCCCGTACCGAAGGAAGGCGCCGGTCTCCACGGACCACGGGCCGAGCGTCACAGTGTCACCGAAGATGTACGGGGCCTTCTGCCGGTAGCGGTCGCCGCAGGGCTCGGAGTGGACCTCGATGGTCCCGGTGCGCGGATCGACGATCATGTAGAGCCCGATCCCCATGGCCGGATACTCGGCGAGCTTCTCGCCGTAGTCGTTCTCCGGGTTGGAGGGCGAGACGATCTCGATGACTGCCAGGACCTGCGTGGCATCCACGGCGAGGCCCGGTTCGTCGAGTGCTTCCTCGGGGATGACGAGGGCGTCGGGGCGCCGCATCCGGCCGATCTCGGGGTGCTCGATCTCCGGGCCGTTCTCGCAGACATATCCGGGACGGGTGGCCGGAAGCTGCTCATTGAGCTGGTTCCGGATGCGGCGCACCGTTCCCTCGTGGCGCTTCGAGGGGCTCATCATGGCGAGGAACGGCCCGCTGGGGCCGATCTCGACGTTCCAGGATCCCTCAAGGTGTTCGGCGTAGGCAGTGAGTTCCTCGGCGATCGCGCGCATCTTCGCGTAGTCCATGTACGAAGCGTAGCCAGAGCGGCACCGGGGGCTGCGCTCCCGGTGCCGCTCCCGCCCGGCCCGTGCGTCAGGAAGGCCCCCGGTACTGGTGCATCATCACCGCCGGGTCCGGGGACCAGTACGCGTGCACGGTGGCCGTCCGGGTCCAGCCGAGGCGCTCGTACAGTGCGACCGCCGAGGTGTGGGTGGTGACCACGTCCAGGAGCGGGCGCAGCCCCGACTCCCTTGCCACGCGGGTGAGTCGGCACATCAGCAGCTCGCCCATGCGGTGGCCGCGCGCGGCCGGGGAGACGTACAGCCGGTTCACCTCGCAGGTGCCCGCCTCCGCTCCCGGCGTCAGCACCGCGTGCCCGGCCACCTCGCCGTCCAGCTCGGCCACCCAGGAGCCGAGCAGACCGTCCGGCGTGATCCAGGCGGCGGGGTCGGCGGGCCAGTACAGGGGGTAGCGGTCCCGGGCGTGCACATCGGCGAGGATCCGGACACACGCGTCCAGGTCCGCGTCCTGGCGGGGGCGTATGCGAGCGGTCATCGGATCAGCGGTCATCGCAGCATCGAAACACAAACCGCTTGCGGCGCCTGAGCCCGCCCTGTTGGGTGACCGGATGGACACGGGTACCGACCGCACCGACGAGCCGGGTCCCGGGCCTTCGCCCCGCACGGCCACTCCAGGAGCAGGGGTCACGACAGCAGCCGTCGCAACGCCTCGCCTCACGCCGCACGGCGGGCGGCCCGTATCGGCGGCGGCCCGTAACAACGCCGAGTGGTGCGACGCCCTCTGCCGTACCCACGGAGTGCGCGGTGTGTTCTCGCCCGCCGCCTGGACCTGCGCCGAGCGCACCCCGCCGTACTATCCCGATGCGGTGACCCTGGCGCCCGGGGCCGACGCCGCCGCTCTGCTCGCCGCGGTCGACACCGCGGCACCCGGCTGCACGGTCAAGGACAGCTTCGCCGATCTCGATCTGACGGGGCACGGGTTCGACGTCCTCTTCGACGCCGAGTGGATCCACCGGCCGGCCACCCTGCCCGCGCCCCCGGCGCCGGAGGGCGTGCGCTGGGAGCGCGTCCGTACGGCCGAGGGGCTGGAGGAGTGGGAGCGGGCCTGGGACGGCGGGGTACGCGGGCTCTTCCTCCCCGCGCTCCTCGCCGACCGGCACACGGCGGTGCTGGCGGCCCGGCGGGGCGGGCAGTGGGTGGCCGGAGCGGTCGTCAGCGCGAGCGCCACGGCCACCGGGGTGTCCAACCTCTTCACGGTGGGGGAGTACTCCCCGGACGCGGCCTGGGACGGCTGCCTCGCGGCGATCGCGGCCCGCCGCCCCGGCCTGCCGGTGGCCGGTTACGAATCCGGCGACGACCTGAACACCGCGCTGCGCCACGGCTTCGAACCGGCGGGCCCGCTGCGCGTCTGGCTGAGAGAAGGCTGAGGCATGGGGATCCATCCGTCACCGGGCGGTACGGTCATCTTCCTGAACGGCACGTCCAGTTCGGGGAAGTCGAGCATCGCCGCCGAGCTGCTGCGGATCCTGGACGGCCGGTACTTCCACTTCCCGGTGGACGCCTTCCACGCGATGCGCTCGGAGCGGGAGATCCTGCCGCACGAGCTCCAGGACGTCATCGACAGCACCGCCCGCGGCTTCCACCGGGCCGCCGCCGGCATGGCGGCCGGCGGCAACGACATCGTGGTGGACCACGTGTTCAGCCGGAGCTGGCGGCTGGCCGACTGCGTCTCGGTGTTCGTCCCGGACGATGTCATGCTGGTCGGGGTCCGCTGCCCGCTCCTGGAGCTGGAACGGCGCGAACGGGAGCGCGGCGACCGCACCCCAGGGCTGGCGGCCATGCAGTTCGACCAGGTCCACGCGCACGGGCTCTACGACATCGAGTGCGACACCAGCGTGCTGAGCCCGCTGGAGTGCGCGGAGCGGATCAGGGACTTCCTGCCGGTCCGCCCGCGCCCTACGGCCTTCCGGCAGCTGCGCGACCGGTCGGGGGCACGGGATTAGGGTCTGCCCGCGGTCACTGCGCTGGGCGGCAGGTACGGGCCGGTCCGGTTCTCGCGTGGCCCGGCCGCTGTCATGAGGTCTGCTCCGCGCCCGCCGCCCCCGCCGCCGGGACGGGACCGGTGCCGTCGGCCTCGATCACGCCGTCGACGGGGGTGCGCAGCGGGGAGAGGTACGCGAGTCCGGCGATGGCCAGACGGAGCACCGCGCCGACCGCGATGATCAGATACATGTCGTGGAAGGCCGACTCCAGCGCGCCCGCGAGCAGCGCGGAGACCGGGATCGAGGCGAAGGCCAGCATGCGGGTGGTGGCGACCACCCGGCCGAGCAGCTCCCGGGGAACGATCTTCTGGCGCAGGGTGAACCAGGCCACCGGGTTGATGGAGCCCAGCGCGTACAGCAGCCCCCAGACCACCCCGATGGCGAACGCGCCGCGCAGCGGGATCAGCAGCAGGGTGCCGAGACCGGCCAGCGCCGTGGTGCTGATCAGGATCCGGCCGGGCGGGAACCTCTGCACCAGGCGGCCCGCCACCGCCGCTCCGAGCACCGCACCGACCCCCTGGGCGGCCAGCACCACACCGATCACCTGCGGGCTCAGATGCCGGTAAGTGGTCAGATAGAAGACGAAGTTCGCCTGGATCAGCCAGATCGCGAAGTTGGTCCCGGTGAACATCAGCGAGCCCGCGGCAAGCACCCGGTTGCGCCGGAACACGTACCGCAGGGCCACCCGGATGTCCTGGACGAAGGTGGCGCCGCGCTGCGGCTGCCGTCCGCCGTCGGTCGCGGTGTGCCGGATCAGCAGGATGGCGCCGGCCGAGACGACGAACGTCGCCGCGTTGACGTAGATGGTCGTCTCGTAGCCGAGGAACATCACCAGACCGCCCGCCGCGGCCGGCCCGATCATGCTCATGATGTTGTCGCCGGACTGCATCCAGCTGTTGGCCGGGCCGAGCCGGTCGGCGGGCACGATCTCCGGCAGGAAGCTCTGGAACGCCGGGTGGTAGACCGGCTCCACACAGGCCAGCAGGAACGCCGTGAGGTAGATGGGCCACAGTGCGTGGCTGCCCGCCGAGACCACCAGGGCGAGCGCGGTGGCGATCACGGCCGCGGTGAGGTCACCGAAGATGAGCAGCCTGCGCCGGTCGAAGCGGTCCGCGAACACCCCGCCGGGCAGGGAGAGCAGCAGGAAGGGGATGTACTCGATGGCGTAGACCGCGCCCGTACTGAGCGCCGAACCGGTGAGTTTGAGCACCAGCAGGGGCAGGGCGAGGCGGTAGAGCCAGTTGCCCAGTGAGGACGTGATGTAGGCAGTCAGCAGGGTGTAGTAACGACTTCCCACAGGCGCTTCTCCAGAGAGTCCGTGATGAATCGGCGCCGATGCGCGGGGGGTTGAGCGAGGTCCGAGTGAGGTCCGAGCTGGTTCCGGGCGGGTTCCGGGCCAATTCCGGGGCCGGTTCGGGGTCGGTTCCGGTCCGGTTCCGGGCAGGGAAGCCGGGTCCCGTCCGCAGCTGTGGACGGCGGGGGCCGTGGAACACCCTATAGATCTCCGGGTGCCGGGATACGGCGAAAGCATCCGATTCCGGCCACCGGTCCAGCAGGGGCGAGGCGGGGGCCAGGGCGGCGGAGGCAGGGACAGCGGCAGGGGCCCGCAGTCGGTGCCGTCCGGCCCCGGTCCTGCGGAGTTCAGCTGGACACGGCCCGGCCGGCCGCCATCGCTGCGGACGGGCCCGCCGCGGGACCGCACACCGGGCAGTCGCTCTGCCGTTCCCAGCGCTCGCTCTCGCCCATGGCGTAGTCCGCGAACCGCAGTTCCATCAGCCGCCCGGCGGCCACCGGCGGGGCGATACCCGTGACCAGCCTGGTCAGTTCGCCGATCAGGAAGCCGGTGGTCATCGTGACCAGCGGGCAGAACGCCGCGTTGTCGCCGCCGATCTGCCGCTCCCGCTTCTCCTCCAGCAGCTGCCCTGCGACCTCGTCGGCCGCGAAGGTCTGGCGCCGCCAGCACTCGATGCAGCCGGTGCGGCCCGGCAGCATGGTGTAGTAGACGGCGCGCTGGGTTTCGAGACCGCCGGTGATCAGCGGCACCCCGGTACGTACACAGGCTTCGTTCACCCAGTTCGCGATCTCCATCTTGGGCCGGTCCGCGACGGAGATGACCACATCCGACCCCTCCAGTACGCCCAGGACGTCCTCGACGGAGCCGATCTTGAGGTCGACCGGTTCGATGTCGATGTGCGGGTTGAACTCCTTCACCCGCTCGACGGCGAGGGGCAGCTTCCGCTCCCCGATGTCGCCCTCCCGGTACAGGATCTGCCGGTTGAGGTTCGACAGCTCCACCCGGTCGAACTCCACCGCGCGCACATGCCCGATCCCCATCGCGGCCATGTCCAGCAGGATGTGCGAGCCCAGTCCGCCCAGGCCGAGCAGCGTGACCCGGCAGTCGCGGAGCTTGCGCTGCTGGTCGTACTTGTTGTCGTCCATCCGTGCGAACGAGCCGAAGAAGTTGATGTTCCGTTCCCAGCGCTTCAGTTCATGCGCTTCGAGTACACCGTCCGCGGTCTGCCGGGCGTCCAGCAGGAACTGCGCCTCGTCGAACTGGGCCACTGCCTCGTCGACGTCCTGGCGTGAGACCTCGGGGAAGTCGGTGGCCAGCGCCCGGTGCACCTCGTCCGTGGTACGCGTACCGTCCAGCAGCTCAAGGAGGCGGCGGACGGCGCCGGTCGGGTCGGCGATCTCGGTCACCTCGCCGTAGCCGCCGATGAAGACCGTGTCACCCGAGCCGAAGGTGGGCGAGGTGTGCTTGAGCTGGGGCCTGCGTGTCTCGGCGGGGGGCATCGTCGTCTTCCTTCCGCGATACTGATGTGTGGGCCGGCCGGGGAGACCCGGACCGCCCGATGGACCTCCGCGGGGGGGGGGGGGTGGGGGCCCCCCCCCCCGCGCACACAGGGGGTGTGGTGCGGGGGGGCCGCCCCGCCGCGCGCCCCGCCCAGGGGCGCGGGGCGC
>NZ_JBHYWP010000055.1:14784-18147 GCF_042751845.1 Streptomyces sp. NPDC059398
GGCGGGTGGGCCGGGGGGGCGAATCGGTCTTTCACCCGCGCCCTCTTGTGGGGGGGGGCCGGGCGGGGCCCCCCCCCGCCCCCGGTGCCCCCGCGGGGGGGGGCGAAGCGCCGCCCCCCCCCGCGGAGTCACAGAGGGGTGAGGGAGCGGTGTCCCTCACCGGAGGGCTCAGCCCTCGTTCGCCTGGCCGGCGATGCTGGCCTTACGGGTCGTCATGGCAACGGACATAGTGATCAACTCCTTCCGGGCCCCTCAGGGCGTGGATTTCCCGCTGCCCGCGGGGTGCGGGGAACGGAAGTCTGTGCGCGCGGGCGGCCCGTGCGGCCTGTCAGACCCGGCCGGATCGCGCCGCCCGGCCGACTCGGCCGCCTCGCGCAGCTCGTCCAGGGAGAGAGCCAGCTGTGCGACGGCGTCGTGCCAGGTGCGGCTGGGGTCACCTGTGGCGAGGGTGAGCAGCTCCGCCGGCTTCCGGGTGTCGCCCAGCCGCAGCATCTCCGTCAGCCGGTCACCCACGCCGGGCGGATCGGCCTCGAAGTGGCGCAGCAGCGTGAGCGCGGACAACTGCCCGTACACATAGGCGTAGTTGGAGCCTGGCGTGGTGAAGAGGGGCTCCAGATAGCTCCACCACAGGCGGTACCCCTCGGTCAGGCGGACCGCGGGGCCGTAGAGGCGGTCATGCCCTTCGGTCCACAACTCGCCCATGCGGTCCGCGTCCAGGGCCTCACCGTCGCGCACCCGCTCGTGCAGGGCCACCTCGAACCGGTGCAGCGCCGCATGCCGGCCGATCGCGACCATCTGGTCTGCCAGCCAGCGCGCCAGCCGGCGCAGCCGTACCGCGGGGTCCGCCGTACCGGCCAGCGGCTGCCGCACGGCAAGCCCCTCACAGAACAAGGCGAAGGTTTCGGCCATGACGGGGGCCGGGGTGGCTGCCAGATAGGGCTGACCGGCGGCGAGCTGGAGAGAGACGGCGTGCCCGGTCTCGTGGACGAGGGTCAGTACGTCCCTGGGCATTCCGCGGAAATTCATGGAAACGCAGGGGAGCTGTCCCGGAATGGTCTGAGTGAATGCGCTCCTGCTTTTCCCGGGGCTCGGTACGGCGTCAATCCTGCCGCTGTCGAAAAGAGTGCGGGCCGAATCGGCGGCCGTCGGCGATATGGATTCCATCACGGATATCGCGACGGCCACAGCTTCGGCCCATGTGGTTCCGGTCGACGGCGGCACGAGGGGCGCGTATCTGTCGTAGTCGGCGAAGTCACCGACTCCCAGGATTTCGCGCTTCAGGGTGTAATAGGAGTGGATCAGCGGAAGGCATTCGTCCGCAGCAGTCAGCAGTCAGCAGTCAGCAGTCCGTCGACCTCGGCCCGCGACACCTGGTCGAACAGGCGCCGCTCCCGCAGCCAGTCGGTGCCCCGGATGGCGGCCCGGGTCTCGCTGTCCGCCACCGTCATCGATAGGGCGAAGGCGCGCAGCCCGGCCCGGTCGGCGAGCGCCGCCCCGATGGCCGCGTGGGTCGCCTTCCGGGCGTCGCGGTCCGCCTCGTACAGGCCGGGAAGCGCCTCGGCGACGCTGCGCGGAGCACCGCCGTCCAGCTTTACGGAGAGGTCGCGCAGGAGCTGCTGGGAGAGCCGTTCCCATCCTTCGCCGCCGGTCGGCAGCAGCCGGGCCAGTATGGATTCCTGCACGTCAGGAAGGTTTCCGGCGCTTGCCGCCCGTACCTTGCCGAGGAAGTTCGCGTAGGGGCCCAGGCCGTCGGGGGCCTCGGGCAGGGCGCCCAGTCCGGTTTCGAAGAAGGCCAGGGTCGAGGCCAGTTCGGCCCAGGCCCGGTCGCAGCGGGACAGCAGCGCGAGCGCCCGGGGGCGCAGTGCCGTGTCGGTCTGCAGCAGCTCGCCGTAGCAGGAGGCTTCCTGGATCCGGGCGACGCAGTGCTCGTAACGCCGGATGGCGGTCCGTAAGGAAGGCGCGTCAAGACCGGACAGGGCGCCGGCGTAGTCGGCCGCCATCTTCTGCGCTTCGCGGAGCGGCTCGCTCAGTAACGCGTCCACCACCGCGGAATCCGGGTCGGGGAAGAGGGAGGCGACGTCCCAGTGCGGCACCGCGGAATGCAGTACTGAATGATCCGGTACCGAATAATCCGCTACTGAATTCTGAGCGGCTGGGGAGTTTTTACCGTGCGTCGGCATCCATCCTCCTTTCAAGCCCATCCGTGCTGGCTGTCAACTGAGCGCCGAGAACAGAAATACAGAGAGAGCGACTTGGAGGATCTCCGCCGGGACTGCCTGACTTTTCAACCGGCGGCAGGAGGACAATAGGCAGGGGGTTGTACGGGCGTCAAGGGTCTGTTCCGGAAAGGCTTGTACCCGCCGTTTCGGCCGGGCCGGCGCGAGGTCTGGGGCTGTACTTCGCGCACAGCACAGCGCCCCGCACAGGGGTGCGGGGCGCTGTCGGGAACGGCCGGGCCTCTGGCAGCCTCTGCGGCAACGGTCCATCCCGACGGACGTAACATCCTCATCCGTTGCCAGAAGCCGGCTACAAGCGGCTCTTCTTCAGTTCAGCTTTTGACGACCCAAGTGGATTGCGACCTGTTGCTGGGGCGAACGCCGCACATAACCTTGCCGCTGACCTCCTTGAAGTACCCACACCCTGCGGAACCGATGGAGGTAGAGGAGTTGATTTTCAGGCTGCTGAACATCATTACCTGCGCCTTGGAGCATCCTCGCCCATAGGCCGGCTTGTTCTTGCCGGAATGCGCGAGGCAGTCACCGCCGTACGGGTTCACGATAGTCGCGAGCTTCGAACCCATGTTGGCCCAGCGCTGCTTGTTCGTGTTCTTGCATGCAGCCAGGGTGACCTTCTTGTCGAGCCCGTTGAACTGCAGACACTTGCCGGTCGCCTTGTTCACCAGGTGAACAGAGCCCCACGCCTGTGCTGGTGAGGCCGGGCCGAACGCGGTGAGCGCGAGCGTGGCCACGCCGGTGGTGATGCCGATCTTGCTGATTGTCTTCACTGCTGGTTCCCCCTGTTTCGGATGGCAACCTATGGTCGACGGAGAGTATTGCATCGGCGCTTGGCGTCACGAAAGCGATTTGAGGGGGAATTGAGATTGCCCTGCGACCGGACGACATCAACCCGCTGGGCGGAGTGCGGAGGGCGGGCCGTTCCTCGAATATCGAAGTGGGTGGGCCGCACAAAGGGTGCTGATGTCCTGTGAGAGCCATGCAAAGGGCCGCGGAAATACGTGAGGGCGCCCCCCCGCGCCACCCCCGGGGCGCCCCCCCCACCCGGGGGAAACGCCCCAACGGGGGGGGGGGGGGGGGGCCGGAGGGGGGGGGCGCCGCCCGGGGTTTACCCCGAGTGCGGCCCGGC
>NZ_JBHYWP010000055.1:18157-21588 GCF_042751845.1 Streptomyces sp. NPDC059398
GGGGGGGCCCCCCACCGGGGGTGTGTTGCCCCCGCCCCCCCCCACCCCGGGGCGCCCTCCCCCGGCCGGCCCCCCCCCCCCCCCCCGCGGGGGCCCCCCTCAGCAACGGGTCTCTACGGCCTACTGGGGTCATGGCGGCGGGACCTGGAGCGGTGGGCCGATGCCGTGATTTCCCCGTTCTGGCTCCCGGGCGGTCAGGCGGCGGCCGGGGGCTCCTCGGGGAAGTGGCAGGCCGTGAGGTGGCCGGGCTTGCTGTCCGTCAGCTGGACGAGCGGCGGCTCGTCGGTGGCGCACTTCTCGGTCGCCTTCCAGCAGCGGGTACGGAACCGGCAGCCGCTCGGCGGGTTCAGCGGCGACGGGACGTCACCGACGAGCCGGATGCGGTTGTCCTCCTTCTCCGTGCCCTCGTCGGGGACCGTGGCTTCCGGGACAGCGGAGAGCAGCGCGCGCGTGTACGGGTGCCGCGGGGCGCTGTAGAGCGTCTCGCGGTCGGCGATCTCGACCATCTTGCCGAGGTACATGACGGCGACGCGGTGCGAGAAGTGCCGGACGATCGCCAGGTCGTGGGCGATGAAGAGGAAGGAGATCCCCATCTCCTCCTGGAGCTTCTGAAGGAGGTTGACGACCTGGGCCTGGATGGAGACGTCGAGTGCGGAGACCGGCTCGTCGGCCACGATCAGCTTGGGCTCCAGGGCGAGGGCGCGGGCGACGCCGATGCGCTGGCGCTGGCCGCCGGAGAACTCGTGCGGGAAGCGGTTGTAGTGCTCCGGGTTGAGGCCGACGATCTCCAGGAGTTCGCGGATCCGGTGCTCGCGGCCGCCCTTGGGGTTGATGTCGTTGACCTCCATCGGGCCACCGACGATCTTGCCCACGGTCTGGCGGGGGTTGAGCGACGAGTAGGGGTCCTGGAAGATCATCTGGATCTCGGAGCGGACCGGCGCCAGTTCCTTGCGGGAGGCGTGCGTGATGTCCTTGCCCTGGTACATGATCTTGCCGGCCGTGGGCTCCATCAGCCGGGTTATCAGCCGTCCGGTGGTGGACTTGCCGCAGCCGGACTCGCCGACCAGGCCGAGCGACTCGCCCTGGTGGACGGCGAAGTCGAGGCCGTCGACCGCTTGGACGTCCGCGACCTTGCGCTTGAACGGGAATCCGCCCATCACCGGGAAGTACTTGGTCAGGCCGGTGACTTCGAGCAGGGGGGTGTCGGTGGTCATGTTCGTTCGTTTCCCTTTGGCTCTGGGTCAGCTCAGCCGGGGCTGGATCTGGTCGGCGAAGATGTCCTTCTTCTGGACTGGGCTGAGGTGGCAGGCGGAGCCACGCCCCGCTGCGAGTTCGAGAGGCGGCCGCTCCGTGGAGCAACGGTCCCCGTCGACCTGGTCCTTGAAGGTGCACCGGGGGTGGAAGCGGCAGCCCGTCGGCGGGTTCAGCAGGCTGGGCGGCGAACCCGGGATCGGCATCAGCGGGATGTCGACCGGGCCCTTCAGGCTCGGCATCGAGCCGAGCAGCCCCCAAGTGTACGGGTGCTGGGGCGCCCGGAGTACCTGACGCTTGGAGCCGCGTTCCACACAGCGGCCGCCGTACATCACCAGCACGTCGTCCGCGACATCGGCGATCACACCGAGGTCGTGGGTGATGAAGACGATGGCCGTGCCGAACTCCTGCTGCAGGTCCTTCAGGAGGTCCATGATCTGCGCCTGGACGGTGACGTCCAGCGCGGTCGTCGGCTCGTCGGCGATCAGCAGCTCCGGGTCGCAGACCAGCGCCATGGCGATCATCGCGCGCTGCCGCATACCGCCGGAGAACTGGTGCGGGTAGTCGTCGACCCGCAGGTCCGGCTGGGGAATGCCGACCCGGGTGAGCATCTCGATCGCCCGCTTGCGGGCCACCTGCTTGGAGGCGCCGGTGTGCTTCCGGTACGTCTCACCGATCTGCTGGCCGACGGTGTGGAACGGCGACAGCGAGGCCAGGGCGTCCTGGAAGATCATCGCCATCTTGTTGCCGCGCAGCCGCTCCAGCTCGCGCTCGCTGGCGCCGAGCAGCTCCTGGCCGTCGAGGGTGATCTCGCCGTTGATCTGGGTGCGGTCGCGGTCGTGCAGGCCCAGGATCGTCAGGTTGGTGACGGACTTGCCGGAGCCGGACTCGCCGACGATGCCGAGCGTCTTGCCCTTCTCCACGTCGAAGGAGAGGCCGTCGACGGCCTTGACTGTGCCGTCCTCGGTCGAGAAGTGGACCTGTAGGTCCCTGACAGAGAGGAAGGGCTGCTGATCGGTGCTCGTCACGAGGACGCTCCAGGAAGTGTTGCGGGGATCGGGGGTGGGGCCGAGCGGGGGCGGGAGCGGGTCAGGCGAGACGGATCCGCGGGTCGATGAGGCCGTAGATGGCGTCCACGAAGATGTTGAAGAAGACGATCGCCGCGGCCGCCACGAGCGTGACGCCCAGGAGCATGGGCAGGTCGCTCGTGTCGACGGACTGCAGTGCGAGCCGGCCGATCCCCTGGATGCTGAAGACCTGTTCGGTGATGATCGCGCCGCCGATCAGTGTGCCCAGGTCGATGCCGAAGATGGTGACGATCGGCCCCATGGCGCCCCGCCAGGCGAAGCGGAAGAAGACCGAAGCCCGGGAGAGACCCTTGGCGCGTGCCGTGCGGACGTAGTCCTCGGTGAGCTGCTCCACGAGCTGGGAGCGCGTCATACGGGTGTAGTTCGCCGTGAAGATGATGGAGAGCACCAGCCACGGCAGCAGCAGTCCGGCTGCCCACTTGACCGGGTTCTCCGTGATCGGCGTGTACGACGGCTGGTCGAGCAGCCCCATCTGCTGGACCAGGATGAACATCGCGATATAGCCGACGAAGTAGATCTGCAGCGAGGAGCCGAGCAGCGACAAGGAGCTGGCTACCTTGTCGAGGGCCTTGCCCTGCTTGACGGCGGCGACCATGCCCGTGCCGATACCGATGATCAGGAAGAAGAAGGCGGAGCCCAGCGCGAGCGAGATCGTCAGGGGCAGCCGGTCCATGATCGTGCCGAGGACGGGCTGGCGGTTGGTGAAGGAGTAACCGAGGCAGGGGGCCGGGCAGTGGCCGTAGTTGCCGTAGTCGCGGCCCGCGAAGATGCCGACCAGCCAGTGCCAGTACTGGACCGGCATCGGGTCGGCTATTCCCAGGTTCAGCCGGATCTGCTTGAGCAGCTCTGGCGTGCAGGTCTTACCGCAGGCCAGACGCGCCGGGTCACGGGGGATCGCGTAGAAGAGGTAGAAGGTGATGGCGCTGATGATCAGCAGGATGACGATAGCGCCGGTCACGCGGCGGAGAAGAAATCGAAGCATGGGGTCGTGACTTTCCGGGTGGGGCGCCGTCGCCGAGGTGTAGGGAGCGGGGGAGGGCCGGGGCCGGGGGAGGGCCGGGGCCGGGGGGGGGGGGCGCGGAGCGGGGGCCC
>NZ_JBHYWP010000055.1:21598-35992 GCF_042751845.1 Streptomyces sp. NPDC059398
GATAAATATGCCATGTGTGGGTTGTAATTTTCGGGTGGGGGCGGCGGGCGCCGGGTTGTTCGGCGGGGGGGGGGGGGGGGGGGGGGGGGGGGCGGGGGCGGGGGGCGGGCAGCCGATCGGGCCGCCCTCCCCCGGGTGACGGGCTACTTCGTCGTGTAGAGCTTGGTGATCGCGATACCGGTGGCGCCGGCGTCGTAGATCAGCCCGCCGACCTTGGAGCCGTGCAGCCAGTTACGGATCGGCCAGTAGTCGGGGACACAGGCCGCCAGCTCCATGATCTGGCGGTCGATGGCGCCCCAGGCCTCGTCGGCCTTCTTCTGGTCCGTGATCAGCGCAGCCGCGTCGATGGCCTTGTTGACACTCGGGTTGTTCAGCTGCGGCCAGTTCGACGCGCCGTTGGCGATCACACGGCCGTCGAAGGTCGGCTGGAGGGCGGTGTAGCCGCCCGGCCAGTCGGCGGACCAGCCGGCCGCGAACATGTCGTAGGTGTTGTCGATCTGGGCGATCTGAGTGTAGAAGGTCGTCTTGTCGACCTGCTTGGTGACCGGGGTGAAACCGGCCTTGGTGAGGGCGTTCTTGATCGCCACAGCCTGCTTGACGGCGTTGTCGGACTGCTGGAAGGCGATGACGACCTTCTGGCCCATCTTGCCGGCCTCCTTGAGGAGCGCCTTGGCCTTCTCCGGGTCACCGGTGGGCTTCTTCCGCTTGCCGTAGAGGTCGAAGTCGGTGTGGCCGGGGGTGAGGGGGCTGATGATCGTGGTGGCGATCTCGGAGTTCGAGGTACCACCGCGGATCAGCTGGCACTGCTGCGACGGCCACGCGTAGTTGAGCGCCTGGCGGACCTTGACGTCCTTGATCCGCGTCGTGTTGATGGCGTAGTAGTACGTCGCGGTGTCGAGGTGCGTCAGGACGCGCTTCTTCAGCTGCGGGTCGCCGAGCACCTTCTGGATGCGCTCGGGCGCGATCTCGTTGAACATCGACACGGTGTGCTGGTCGTTGCCCTGGTCGGCGACGTAGCGGTCCGTGGACGCGAGCAGCTGGAAGCCGAACTGCAGCTGCCACTTGTCCGGGTACGCGTTGCGGATCGGGTCCGTCTTCGGGTCCCAGTGCGGGTTGCGCGAGATCGACATCGACTTGCCGGGCTGACGGGCGTCGATCTTGTACGGGCCGCAGGAGAACGGCTTCTTGTCGTAGTCCTCCTTGGTGTCGTGCTTCTTGGGCACCAAGGAGAAGGCGCGCATACCGAGTGTGAAGTTGAAGTCGGTACGGGCCGTGTTCAGGTGGAAGGTGACGGTCTTGCCGCTGATCTCGATCGAGTCGAGGTGCTTGCCGCTGTAGGGGCCCTTGTAGTCCTTGCCGCCGACCAGCCACTGCTGGGGGTAGCGCGGGCCGTACGTGATGAAGGTGGCGAAGAGCCGCTCGAAGGTGTGGCGGACGTCCTCGATCGTGACGTCGGAACCGTCCTCCCACTTGCCTCCGTCCTTCAGCGTGAAGGACCAGGTCTTGCCGCCGTCCTTCATCGTGCCGGCGTCGGTGGCGAGGTCGCCCACGAGGGTGGCGGTGCCGTTGCTCGCGATCTTGTAGCCGACCAGACCGCGCATGAAGAGCGGGGTGATCCAGCCCTCGTAGCTCGACCAGATCTGCGCCGGGTCCAGGTGGTCGCAGTCGAGCTGGTCCATCGTCCAGATGGTGCCGCCCTTGACCGCGCCCGGGACCTCGGGGGCGGGACCGGTGGAGTCGGCCTTGGTGCCGACCAGGATCTTGTCGGCCTTGCCCTTGCTGACGTTCGGGGCGTCCTTGCCGCCACTGCCGGTGTCGCCGCCACCGCCACCGCTGCTGCATGCGCTGAGGACGGTGGAGCTCGCGGCCGCCACTCCGGTGGCTATCAGGAAGTTTCTGCGGGAGAAAGACATGGCGTATTGGTCCTTGGGTTCGGTGGACGAGGCAGGTGCGACAGGCCGGACCGCGGCGGCCGGGCTGTTGGAGCGGAGATTCAGCGCTTCGACTTGGGGTCGAGCGCGTCGCGTACCGAGTCGCCGAGCAGATTGAAGGCGAGCACGAAGATGACCATGGAGACGCCCGGGAAGAGCATGAAGGTGAAGTCGTCCGTGTAGAACGTCGAACCACGCGCGATCATGACTCCCCAGTCCGGGGTCGGGTCGATCATGCCGACGCCGAGGAAGGCAAGACCGGCCTCGGCCGTCACCATGGCGGGCAGCGCAAGAGTGGACTGGATGAGGATCGGCGTCCAGAGGTTCGGAAGCAGTTCCTTGAAGATGATCCGGGCAGGCGATGCGCCGGTCACCTTGGCTGCCTCGACGAACTCCCGCTCACGCAGCGCCAGTACCTGTCCGCGGAGCAGGCGGGCCAGCGAGGCCCAGCCGAAGCCCGCGAGGACCAGGATCAGACTGATGGCGCGGAGCGACGTCGGGATGTCATCGTCCGGACCGACGAAGAGCCCGTAGACCACCGGCATGAAGGCGATGAAGAACAGGGTCGACGGGAAGGACAGCAGGACGTCGATGAGCCGGCCGATGAGGTAGTCCGTCTTGCCGCCCAGATATCCGGCCGTCACGCCGATGACCACCCCGACGACGGTCAGGAGGATCGTGATCGCCGAGGCGATCAGCAGCGAGGTGCGGATTCCGTAGAGCAGGAACGTGAAGACGTCCCGGCCCAGCGACGGCTCCAGGCCGAACCAGAAGTCGCTGCTGATGCCGCCATTGGGCTTGATCGGGTAGGCGAAGCTGTTGAGCAGCCCGGGGGTGTCCTGGCCGTACGTCTCGTACGGGTTCTTCCCGTACAGCTTCGCGATCAGCGGTGCGGCGATGCCGATCACGAAGAAGAACACGACGACGCAGGCGGATATGACGCCTGTCTTGTCGCGCTTGAATCGCCGCCAAGCCAGTTGGCTTGGGCTCCGGGCGTCGGCGCCCTTGTTCGGGCTGTCGGGCTGCCGGGACTCCTCAACGATATCGGTGGCAGTGGTGTCCACCGGAACGAGGGGGGCCGGGGATGGCGTGGTCATCGAACTCCTGTCCCCGTACGGAAAGCGGCATCCTCCGGGCAGGAGGAGCTAAGGGGTTGGAACGGACCCAATCAATCGAGTTGACAACGGTCAATGCGCGTAGCAAGTCCACACCTGTTCTTTAGGTTTTTGACCGTGTCTTGAAGGAAGAAAGACGCGTTCTTGGTGGACGTCGGATTTGGGTAAACCCCAAAGCGTACCTTTTCGGGCACCCGCGTCCGGTCAAAGGTGTGTCCATTTCGTTATGCGGGGCATCCGGGCGTTTCTGGTGACGGATGGACACAGACGGCCGTAGAGAAGGTGCATTGGTGGTGCTATCCACAGATATTGGGGCCTAAGTGGGATTCAGGACCTAGAGGAGGCACTCCATGCGCGGAGCCACACACGCCAAGTGGGCCGCTTGCGCGGTCGCCGTCGCCCTCGCGGCGACCGCCTGCGGCGGCGGAGGAAGCAGTGGCGGAAGTGGCGGGGCGAACGGGGTCCTCAGCTCCTCCTGGGGCGATCCGCAGAACCCCCTGGAGCCGGCGAACACCAACGAGGTCCAGGGCGGCAAGGTCCTCGACATGATCTTCCGGGGCCTCAAGAAGTACGACCCGAAGACCGGCAAGGCCGAGAACATGATGGCCGCCGGCGTCACGACCAAGGACTCGGTGAACTTCAGGATCACCATCAAGAAGGGCTGGACCTTCAGCAACGGTGAGAAGATCACCGCCAAGTCCTTCGTCGACGCCTGGAACTACGGCGCGGATCTGAAGCACAACCAGAAGGACGCGTACTTCTTCGGGTACATCGACGGCTACGACAAGGTCCACCCGGACTCCGGCAGCGCCACGGCCTCCAAGCTCTCCGGGCTGAAGGTCGTCAACGACACCACCTTCACGGTGAAGCTCAACCAGAAGTTCTCCACGTTCCCCGACACCCTCGGGTACCCGGCCTTCGCCCCGCTGCCCACGGCGTTCTACAAGAACCACTCCGCCTGGCTGTCCAAGCCGATCGGCAACGGTCCGTACACCGTGCAGTCGTACACCAAGGGCTCCAAGATGAGCCTGCGCAAGTGGGCCAAGTACCCCGGCCCCGACAAGGCGCAGAACGGCGGCGTCGACCTCAAGGTCTACACGGACAACAACACCGCCTACACCGACCTGACCGCGGGCAACCTCGACCTGGTCGACGACGTGCCCGCCGCGCAGCTCAAGAACGTCAAGGCCGACCTGAACGGGCGCTACATCAACACCCCCGCGGGCATCATCCAGACGCTCGCCTTCCCCTTCTACCGGCCCGACTGGAACACCGCGGGCGCCAAGAAGGTGCGGATCGGGCTCTCGATGGCGATCAACCGCCCGCAGATCACCAAGACGATCTTCCAGAACACCAGGACCCCGGCCACCGACTGGACCTCCCCGGTCCTCGGCGCCGGCGGCGGATACAAGGCCGGGCTCTGCGGCGCCTCCTGCAAGTACAACCCGGCCGAGGCGAAGAAGCTGGTCAAGGAGGGCGGCGGGATCCCCGGCGGCCAGCTGAAGATCTCGTACAACGCGGACACCGGCTCGCACAAGGAGTGGGTCGACGCCATCTGCAACAACATCAACAACAGCCTCGGCAACGACAAGGCCTGTGTCGGCAACCCGATCGGCACCTTTGCCGACTTCCGCAACCAGATCACGGCGAAGAAGATGACGGGCCCGTTCCGGGCGGGCTGGCAGATGGACTACCCGCTCATCCAGAACTTCCTGCAGCCGCTGTACTACACCAACGCCTCGTCCAACGACGGCCACTGGACCAACAAGCAGTTCGACAAGCTCATCAACCAGGCCAACGCGGAGACCGACAAGGCCGCCGCCGTCAAGAAGTTCCAGGACGCCGAAGGGGTGCTCAGGGACAACATGGGCGCCATCCCGCTCTGGTACCAGAACGGCAGCGCCGGCTACTCCGACCGTCTCTCGAACGTCGCCCTGAACCCGTTCAGCGTGCCGGTCTACAACGAGATCAAGGTCCACTGACGCCTGCGGGAGCACGGCCCGGCGCGCCCGGCGCGCCGGGCCGCACACCTTCCCGGAACGACGACCCCCGGAGCCCCTCATGGGACGTTATGTGATCAGGCGTCTGCTGCAGATGATCCCGGTCTTCATCGGTGCGACGCTGCTGATCTTCCTGATGGTGAACGTCATGGGCGACCCCGTCGCGGGACTCTGCGGCGACCGCGCCTGCGACCCGGCCACCGCCGCCCAGCTGCGCAGCGAGTTCGGCCTCGACAAGCCCGTGTGGCAGCAGTACCTGACCTATATGGGGAACGTCTTCACGGGCGACTTCGGGACCGCGTTCAACGGTCAGAAGGTCACCGACCTGATGGGCAGCGCCTTCCCCGTCACCATCCGGCTCACCATCGTCGCCATCATCTTCGAGGTGCTCATCGGTATCTCCTTCGGCGTGGTCACGGGACTCCGGCGCGGCCGTCCGATCGACTCCACCGTCCTGCTGCTCACCCTGATCGTCATCTCCGTGCCGACCTTCGTCACCGGCCTGCTGGCCCAGCTGCTGTTCGGCGTGAAATGGGGACTGATCCAGCCCGCCGTCTCACCGGAGGCCCCCTTCAACGAGCTGATCCTGCCCGGCCTCGTGCTCGCCTCCGTCTCCCTCGCGTACGTCACCCGGCTGACCAGGACCTCGATCGCGGAGAACCGGCGCGCCGACTACGTCAGGACCGCCACGGCCAAAGGGCTCCCGAGACGCCGCATCATCATCCGCCACCTGCTGCGCAACTCGCTGATCCCCGTCGTGACCTTCATCGGGACCGACATCGGGGGCCTGATGGGCGGTGCCATCGTCACCGAGCGCATCTTCAACATCCACGGCGTCGGCTACCAGCTCTACCAGGGCATCGTCCGCCAGAACAGCCAGACCGTCGTCGGCTTCGTCACCGTCCTCGTCATCGTGTTCCTGGTGGCGAACCTCGTCGTCGACCTCCTCTACGCCGTTCTCGACCCGAGGATCCGGTATGCCTGAGCCGCAGAATTCCGACGAAGCCATCTCCGCCGCCGGGGCCGGCGGGGCCACCGACCTCGCCATGGGCGAGGGCGTGACACTGGAGAACCAGCAGGACGGCGGCGGCCCCGGCCCCGACGAGCCGGCCCGCAGTCTCTGGTCCGACGCCTGGCGCGATCTGCGCCGCAACCCGGTCTTCATCATCTCCGCGCTGGTCATTCTCTTCCTGGTGGTGATCTCGATCTGGCCCCAGCTGATCGCCGACCAGAACCCGCTCGCCTGCAACCTGGACAAGGCCCAGGAGGGCCCCCAGCCCGGCCACCCCTTCGGCTTCACCGGACAGGGCTGCGACGTCTACACCCGTACCGTCTACGGCGCCCGGCAGTCCGTGACGGTCGGTGTCTGCGCCACGGTCGGAGTGGCCGTCATCGGCAGCATCCTGGGCGGACTCGCGGGCTTCTACGGCGGGGCGGGCGACGCGGTCCTCTCCCGGATCACCGACATCTTCTTCGGTATCCCGGTGGTGCTCGGCGGTCTGGTGCTGCTGTCCGTGGTCACCAGCAACACCGTCTGGCCGGTGATCGGCTTCATGGTGCTGCTGGGCTGGCCGCAGATCGCGCGTATCGCGCGCGGCTCCGTCATCACCGCCAAACAGAATGACTACGTCCAGGCGGCGCGGGCGCTCGGCGCGTCCAACTCCCGGATGCTGCTGCGCCACATCGCGCCGAACGCGGTCGCGCCCGTGATCGTCGTGGCGACCATCGCCCTCGGTACGTACATCTCGCTGGAGGCGACCCTGTCCTTCCTCGGCGTCGGCCTGAAGCCCCCCACCGTCTCCTGGGGCATCGACATCTCCGCCGCTTCGCCCTACATCCGCAACGCCCCGCACATGCTGCTCTGGCCGGCCGGAGCACTGGCGATCACGGTGCTCGCCTTCATCATGCTCGGCGACGCGGTGCGCGACGCCCTCGACCCCAAGCTGCGCTGAGGAGTCCGGACCATGCTGCTCGAAGTACGCGATCTGCACGTGGAGTTCCACACCCGCGACGGGGTCGCGAAGGCGGTGAACGGCGTCGACTACACAGTGGACTCCGGTGAGACGCTCGCCGTCCTCGGCGAATCGGGCTCGGGCAAGTCGGTGACCGCCCAGGCCATCATGGGCATCCTCGATGTGCCGCCGGGCCGGATCGCGGGCGGCGAGATCCTCTTCCAGGGGCAGGATCTGCTGAAGCTCAAGGCGGAGGAGAGGCGGAAGATCCGCGGCGCCAAGATGGCGATGATCTTCCAGGACGCCCTCTCGTCGCTCAACCCGGTGCTCAGCGTGGGCGAGCAGCTCGGTGAGATGTTCACCGTCCACCGGGGCATGTCCCGCAAGGACGCCAAGGCCAGGGCCATCGAGCTGATGGAGACGGTGCGGATCCCGGCGGCCAGGGAGCGGGTCGGCCAGTACCCGCACCAGTTCTCCGGCGGGATGCGCCAGCGCATCATGATCGCCATGGCGCTGGCCCTGGAACCGGACCTGATCATCGCCGACGAGCCGACCACCGCCCTCGATGTGACCGTCCAGGCCCAGGTGATGGACCTGCTCGCGGAGCTCCAGCGGGAGTTCAACATGGGGCTGATCCTCATCACCCACGACCTGGGCGTGGTGGCGGACGTCGCGGACAAGATCGCGGTGATGTACGCGGGCCGGATCGTCGAGACCTCACCGGTCCACCAGATCTACCGGGCCCCCGCCCACCCGTACACCAAGGGCCTCCTCGAATCGATCCCGCGCGTCGACCAGAAGGGCCAGGAGCTGTACGCGATCAAGGGGCTGCCCCCGAACCTGCTGCACATCCCGCCCGGCTGCGCCTTCAACCCCCGCTGCCCGCTGGCTCAGGAGGTGTGCCGCACCGACGTGCCGCCGCTGTACGAAGTGTCCCCGGAGCGCCGGAGCGCCTGCCACTTCTGGAAGGAGACGCTCAATGCACGCTGACCGCTCGCGGCGCCACGCGGCACAGGACGAGGCGGGCGCGGAGGCCGAGGCCCGGCGCGACCTGATGGAGAAGTCGCACGCGGAGGTCGCCTTCCACGAGAAGGAGCCCGTCCTCGAAGTCCGCGACCTGGTCAAGCACTACCCGCTCACCCAGGGAATCCTGTTCAGGAAGCAGGTCGGCGCCGTCAAGGCCGTCGACGGGGTGTCGTTCGCGCTCCGCCAGGGCGAGACGCTCGGCATCGTGGGCGAGTCCGGCTGCGGCAAGTCGACCGTGGCCAGGATGCTGGTCAATCTGGAGGCGCCCACGGCCGGCACGATCCGGTACAAGGGCGAGGACATCACCAGAATGTCCGGCCGCGCGCT
Organism: Streptomyces sp. NPDC059398; assembly: GCF_042751845.1. Classification (NCBI taxonomy): domain Bacteria; kingdom Bacillati; phylum Actinomycetota; class Actinomycetes; order Kitasatosporales; family Streptomycetaceae; genus Streptomyces; species Streptomyces sp. NPDC059398. Next base: position 29,950 of record NZ_JBHYWP010000055.1, read on the forward strand.
CAAGGCCGTACGCCGCAACATCCAGATGGTCTTCCAGGACCCGTACACCTCGCTCAACCCCCGGATGACGGTCGGCGACATCATCGGGGAGCCGTACGAGATCCACCCCGAGGTGGCGCCCCGGGGCAGCCGCCGCCGGAAGGTCCAGGACCTGCTCGACGTCGTCGGGCTCAACCCGGAGTACATCAACCGCTATCCGCACCAGTTCTCCGGCGGCCAGCGCCAGCGCATCGGTATCGCGCGCGGCCTCGCGCTCAACCCCGAGATCATCGTGGCCGACGAACCGGTCTCCGCGCTCGACGTGTCCGTACAGGCCCAGGTCATCAACCTGCTGGGGCGGCTCCAGCAGGAGTTCGGCCTGGCGTACGTGTTCATCGCGCACGACCTGTCGATCGTCCGGCACATCTCGAACCGGGTGGGGGTGATGTACCTCGGTCGGATCGTCGAGGTCGGCTCGGACGCGGAGATCTACGAGCACCCCACCCACCCGTACACCCAGGCGCTGCTCTCCGCCGTGCCGGTGCCGGACCCGGAGGCGCGGGACCGGCGCGAGCGGATCATCCTGGCGGGCGACGTGCCCTCACCCGCCAACCCGCCGTCCGGCTGCCGCTTCCGCACCCGCTGCTGGAAGGCGCAGGAGCGGTGCGCGCGTGAGGTGCCTGCGCTGGCGGTGCCCGAGCTGTTCCGGGACGCGGAGGGTCCGGTGCACCACGACTCGGCCTGCCACTTCGCCGAGGAGAAGCAGGTCGTACCGGACACCGGGCCGGACGAGGGCCCGGGAGGGCCTGCGGACGGCGGCGCGGGGCCCTTCGGCGGTGGACCGTCCGGCGGTACCCCCTCGGGTGGGGCACCTTCCGGTGGTACGCCCGGGGGCCCGCCGCCCGGTGGTACGTCCGGGCCCGCCGGTGCGACGCCTGCCTGAACCCGGGGCGCGGGCGAGGCTTCGCCGGCCGCCTACTACTCCAGCCGTAGACCGTAACTGCGCTGGTGATGCCTCATGCTCTCCTCGGCTTGCGGGGCTTGGTCCAGCTGCCGTGGGGCCGGTTTCGTTCCTGGGCCAGCAACGCCGAGTCGAACTGGGCCTTGCTTGTCACTGCTCGCGGTTCGGGTTCGAGCACGGCCGCAGTCGATCGCCAGGGGACAGCCGCGCCCCAGCCGACGAGAGGCATGGTCTCGTTGTAGTGGGGCGCGAACTGCGCGGTGATGAGGGTCGGCATCTGATAGTTCAAGCCACGCACATGCTCGATGAACGCCTCGGATAGCACGACATGGTGCGTTTCAACGTAGTGCGGGAAATCCTGGCGCCAGAGCCAGGATTTCCGTCGGTGACCAGCGATGAGCAGCCCAGGGAATGCCGGTGCGCGCTCCCGGTGATGATGGGTCGGATCGCGGGCCGGTCCGCACGGGTCGAACCCCGCCGCCAGATAAGGAAGTTGATGCTCTGTCTGTTCTCGGACCTGCTGCGCAGGACTCGCCTCAGCTGAGTTGGCTGGACGGGGACTCTGGTGGCGATGAGGCCAAGGGGGACTCCTCGTCGTCCGCTGGAGGTCGCATCTCGGACCTCTTGAAACGGTGCCACGCGTCGCGTGCTTTCCCGGCGGAGTCGATCACGTCCGGGACCTGGTCGAGCAGCCCTTTTAGTGCAAAGAGCAGCACGGAAGCCACGCCAGCGATGGCGAGAATGACGATGATGGCGTTGCCGTCCACCGATCCTGACCTTCCCTGTCATGAGTCGGATCGGGTGCGCAGGCAGCCTCGATCCGAACCCTTCGGTTCGGACCGAGACACCCGCGCTGATGCGGCGCGCAAATGTTCTCGGGTTGGACCGCTTTCCAGGTCCAGGTGTTGCAAGGCGTGCGGTGTTGCTCTACCCATCAACCCCGGGAGCTTGACTCACATCGTCGAGCGTGGTGGTCCAAGAACCACCGAACCCAGTCACTTAGGTTGACGTTGTCCTGCCCTCCCGTTTCACCGGGGCGCACAGGTGCGCGGAGCTTTTCGACTCACTGTTTTCGATGGTACCGCAAGGCACACAACAGCGCCCTGCCGTAGAGAAGTTGATGGCAGGGCGCTGATGTTCGGTCTGGTTACTCCTCCACCGCCTTGACCCGCTCCAACGGCACATCCCACTCAAGGCCGCCACCCTCGGGCACCATGAACGCCTGTCGGCTGACCACCGTCTGTGTCTTCTTGGTGCGTTCCACAAGCACGCCCATCAGCAGGCCCGTGCGTTGAGAGATCGTGTCCTCGACGAGGGTGCCGCGCGGGTAGGGCAACGTGCCGTGGCTGACGGTCGTTTTTGGCTTCTCGTGTCCGGTCACTTCCGACCCTCTCTCCGCAACGCGTCAGCCAGGCGCGCGGCCACATCGGCGCGAACCCGCCCCAGCTCCACGAGCCGCAGGGCCGGGGACGCGGCGTCAACCGCAAGTGAGGGGAGGACGATCCCGACCCCGGCCAGTGCCGCTCTCAGGGACTCCATCGCCGTGAACGGGTCGATGCCCTGCTGTTCTTTGGTCGCCATGAACAGGACGCTAGAAGTGACGAGTTGCCCGGCGGTACGCTGTTTTCTCAAATTTGCTCGCCACTCGTCCGAGGTTGCTGATGTTTTCTCCTGCACCCTGCCTGACCCCGTAGAACGGAACCGACGGCCCGGTCATGCTGTGAGATCAAGACCCCCTCGAAGGGAGAGCGTCATGGCTCGTCAGTTGCGCTTCATCGGCACAGACAGCAAGGTCGATGGTTGCCCCGCCCTGCACACGGACGAAGGAACCGGCGAGATCATCGTGCAAGGCACCCCCGTCACTGACCCCGAAGACCTCGCAAACCTGCAGCATTTCGGGCCGGACGATGCGGCAGTGGCCGTACCGCGCGAACTACTCGTGAACTGGGGGCCGAAGGAAATTGAGCCGGTGCCGGACCTCGTGGATCGGGCCACCTTCCGCCGCCTCTTCGAGACCTTCAAGTACACCGCTTGGCGTCTGGAGACTCGACGCGGATACGCCTCGGACCGTGAGGACCCCGACTTTCAGGCGTTCTTGGCCACCGGGTTCGCGCCCTGCGACCCCAACGAGCCCTGGTTTGTCAACATCAAGGCCCAGAGCGAGGCAGGCAAGACGGTCGGCCGGGTGCGCGTAGCCGACGACCCGATGACGACCGAGCAGCGGTTCTTGCTCGACTACGCCCGGCACAACGCGGCGGTCGGCGAGGACATCCGGTACCTGTGGCGCGAGGACGCGGCCGAGCTGCCCGCCGAAGACTTCTGGATCTTCGATTCGCGGATCGTCGCCCTGCTGCACTTCGACGACGCCGACAACATCACCGACATTGAGCTGATCACCGAACCGGCTGAGGTTGTGCGGTACGCCACGGTGCGTGACGCGGCGATGCACCACGCCGTGCCGTTCGACCAGTTCGCCGCGACCGAATGACGCGTAACCGGTGAGCACTGACTACCAGCAAGCCAGGACGGCCCTGGGGGCGCGACTGCGCGAACTCCGGTTCACCTGCCCTGGTGGTCGTCTTACCGGTCAGCAGCTTGCCCAGCGGCTTGGCTGGCAGGGCTCCAAGGTCAGCAAGCTGGAGAACGCCAAGCAGACAGCCACTCCCGAGGATCTGAGGTCATGGGCCGACGCGACCGAGCAGCCGGGCGTGTACCCCGAGCTTGCCGCCCGGCTGGCGGGGTTCGAGTCCCACATCAGGTCATGGCGTCGCGCGCTGGCGAACGGCTTCAAGCCGCTGCACGAGGGGCTGAGCGCCGAGATCGACCGCACCTCGGAAATGTGGCTCTGGGAAGAGTCAGTGATCCCTGGTCTGTTGCAGACCCCCGAGTACGCGCGCCACGTCATCCAGCGGTATGCCGACCTGTTGGGTGGAGCCAGCGACATCGAGTCCGCTGTGCGCTCCCGGGTGCAGAGGCAGGAGTGGCTGTACCGGCCCGGCTGCAAGCTGCACGTCCTGGCGTGGGAAGCGGCGTTGCGGTCGCTGGTCTGTCCGCCCTCCGTGCTGGCCGCCCAGCTCGACCGCCTTTCCGGGATGCTCGGTATGGACACTGTGGAGCTGGGCGTTATCCCGTTCACGGCCTCCGTCAAGATCGTGCCCGCTAACGGCTTCTGGCTCCTCGATGACCGCCTGGTGGTCGCGGAGGACTGGCACGCCGAGATGTGGTTGGACGACGCCGACAACATCGCCTTGTACTCGAAGGTCTGGCGGACCCTGCATGAGTCGGCCGTGTATGCGTCTGACGCCCACAACGTCATCAACTCCGCCCGCCGTGCACTGAACTCGCATTGACGGATCGCCTGGGCCGAGGCCAGAGAAGACGTCTCCGGGGCCCGTGCTGGCAGGTACGGCCCGCGGTCGCCCCGCGTGGGGGCTCCAGGCCCGGGGAGACCCCACGGTAGGCCGCCGCTGGGCATCCCCGTACCCGCAGGCCCGGCCCGGGGGAGGGCCGGGACGGATCACACCGCGCTAGACGCTCTCCACGCCGGGCGCGTCCGGGCCGCCCGGGTCCGTCTCCAGTTCCCGCAGTGCCGGGTCGAGGATGATCTCCGACTCGCGTTCCGTCGTGGGGGCCTCGGGGAAGTGGCAGGCCGTCAGGTGCCCGTCCCGGTTGCCGTCGACCCGTACCAGCGGGGGCTCCTCGGCCGCGCACTTGTCCTGCGCCTTCCAGCAGCGGGTACGGAAGCGGCAGCCGGAGGGCGGCGAGATCGGGGACGGTACGTCGCCCGCGAGCCGGATGCGTTCATGGACGGCGCGGTCCTCGTCGCTGATGAGCGCGGGCTCCGGGACCGCCGAGAGCAGCGCGTGGGTGTACGGATGGCGGGGCTGCTGGTAGATGGAGTCCCGGTCGCCCACCTCGACGATCTTTCCGAGGTACATGACGGCGACCCGGTCCGAGAAGTGCCGGACGACCGCCAGGTCGTGGGCGATGAACAGGAAGGCGATGTCCAGCTCGCGCTGGAGTTCCTGGAGGAGGTTGACGACCTGGGCCTGGATGGAGACGTCGAGTGCGGAGACCGGCTCGTCGGCCACGATGAGTTTCGGCTCCAGGGCGAGGGCGCGGGCGACGCCGATGCGCTGGCGCTGGCCGCCGGAGAACTCGTGCGGGAAGCGGTTGTAGTGCTCCGGGTTGAGGCCGACGATCTCCAGGAGTTCGCGGATCCGGTGCTCGCGGCCGCCCTTGGGGTTGATGCCGTTGATCTCCATCGGGCCGCCGATGATCTTGCCGACCGTCTGGCGGGGGTTGAGCGACGAGTAGGGGTCCTGGAAGATCATCTGGATCTCGGGGCGTACCGGCGCCAGCTGACGGCGGCCCGCGCGGGTGATGTCCTGGCCCCGGTAGACGAGCCGGCCGGAGGTCGGTTCGAGCAGCCGGGTCAGCACCCGCCCGGTGGTGGACTTGCCGCACCCCGACTCGCCCACCAGGCCGAAGCTCTCGCCGGTGTGCAGGGTGAGGTCGATGCCGTCGACGGCCTGGACCGCGCCGATCCTGCGCTTGAAGGGAAAGCCGCCCATGATGGGGAAGTGCTTGGTCAGCCCCTCGGCGGAGAGCAGTACCTCACCCTGGCGGGGCGCCTTGTCGCGGGGAGCGGGAATGGTGGCCTCGTGCGCCATGTCGTATCGCTTCCTCGGTGTGGTGTCCTGACCCCGGCCGGTGGGCCCGGTCGTGGCTTGATCCATCAACTCCCTTGCCAGCGGTGCGGGATGGGCTCTTCCGTGCTCGTCCGTGCTCTGCCCGTGCTTCTGCCCCGCTGTTGGAACCATCGCAGCTGAGCGAGCGTGGCCCGGTGCGAGGACGCGAGTCAAGGGTCCGAACCGCCGGAGTTCTTCGGCGGAGTGCTTTAACAGAGCGGCAATCCTGCTGTGGCGGAGCCGATATACGGGACCGGCAGAGTGGGGGGCTACGGGGCCGTGCGGGTGCCGTGGAGGGGGGGGGGGGGGGTGGGGGCCCCCCCCCGCCCGCCCGGCGCCCCCCGGCGCGGCCGCGCCGCGCGCGCCGGCGCGGGGGGGGGGGCGCGCGCGGCCACCGTACGCCGGAGCGCAC
>NZ_JBHYWP010000055.1:36002-51337 GCF_042751845.1 Streptomyces sp. NPDC059398
AACCCCCCCCCCCCCTCGGGGGGGGGCGGCGCGCGTAGCCGGGGGGGGGGGGGGGGGGGGGGGGGGGGGGGGGGGGGGGGGGCGGCGCGGGGGGGGGGGGGCCCCCCCCCCCCCCCCCTCGCCCCGGCCCCTGTCTGACGCGCCCTGCTCAGCCGGTCGCGTGCGGCGCCGGATCCAGGGACCGCCGGATGAAGTCCACCTGGAGCAGCAGCAGGTTCTCCGCCACCTGTTCCTGCGGTGTCATATGGGTGACACCGGAGAGCGGCAGCACCTCGTGCGGGCGGCCCGCGGCGAGCAGCGCCGATGAGAGCCGCAGGGTGTGGGCCGCGACCACGTTGTCGTCCGCCAGGCCGTGGATGATCATTAGCGGCCCGGCCGGATTCTCCGGAGCCGAGAGGCCGTCGTCGGTGACGAGCGAGCTCGCCGCGTACACCCCGGGCTGCTCGCCCGGGTCGCCGAGATAGCGCTCGGTGTAGTGGGTGTCGTACAGCCGCCAGTCGGTGACCGGCGCGCCCGCGACCCCCGCGTGGAACACATCGGGGCGGCGCAGCACGGCGAGCGCGGCGAGGTAACCGCCGTACGACCAGCCGCGGATGGCGACCCGGCCCAGGTCGAGCGGGAACCCCTGGGCGGCCAGGCCGTGCAGGGCGTCGACCTGGTCGTCGAGGGTGAGCGTGAAGTCGTCCCTGATGGCCTTCTCCCACGCGGGGGAGCGGCCCGGGGTCCCCCGGCCGTCCGCGACGACCACCGCGAAGCCCTGGTCGGCGAACCACTGCGACGTGAGGTGCGCGTTGTGCGCGGCGACCACCCGCTGGCCGTGCGGGCCGCCGTACGGGTCGAGGAGGACCGGGAGGGGGCCGTCCGATTCCCGGTACCCGCCGGGGAGCAGGACGGCGCACGGAATTTTTCGTGCGCCCCCCTCGGTGAACTTCACGCGGGGGGTGAGACCCGGGGCTTCCGCGTACGAGGCGACCGTGGCCACCTCCTTGCCGTCCCGCAGCACCCGGACATCCGTACCCGGCCGCTCCATCCGGGCCGAGAGCAGCACCGTGACCCCGCCGGAGCGCACCGCCGAGTGCACACCGGGGCCTTCCGAAAGGCGCTCCACGCCCAGCTCGTTGACCCGGTACACATGGATCTCGCCGGTCTCGGGGCGGGCGGCGGCCTCGCCCGCCGAAGCGGAGACCAGCACGTCGTCAACAGAGATGTCCAGCACCGCCCGAACGTGCAACTCCGGCCCGGTGAGCAGCCGGTCGCCGACCGCGAGGACCCGTGCGCCCCCCTCGTCGGCGATCCGGACCAGACCGCCCGCGGGCGCCCAGGCGGGCACCCCGGGGAAGAGGTCGAGCCACACCGGGTCCTCGTCGACATGCACGGTCCTGGTGGTGCCGGACTCCGTGTCGACCCCCAGATAGCGCTGGCTGCGCTGGTCACGTGCCTGGACGAGCAGCAGGGGCGCACCCTCCTGCGACCAGTGCACGGCCGCCAGATACGGGTAACGGACGCGGTCCCAGACCACTTCGGTGCGGGCGCCGTCCAGGGCGTACAGAAAGAGCCGAACCTCGGCGTTGGGGGTGCCGGCCGCCGGATAGCCGACCTGTGCGGGCTCCCGCTCGGGGTGTGCGGGATCGGCGATCCACCAGCGCTGTACGGCGCTGTCGTCGGCCCGCGCCACCAGCAGGCTCCGCGAGTCGGGCGCCCACCAGAAGCCGCGCGAGCGCTGCATCTCCTCGGCCGCGACGAACTCGGCGACCCCGTACGTGACATGGGTGTCCTCCGGCTCCGCGAGCACCCCGTCACCCTCCCCGTCCGCGCCCACGACGCGCAGCGCGCCACCGCTCACATAGGCGATACGGCTGCCGTCCGGGGACGGCCTGGGGTCGATGACCGGTCCAGGCACCGGCAGCTCCCGGGTGCCGCCGTCCCGCAGACCGGCCGTGAACAGCCGTCCGGACAGGGCGAAAGCGGCCAGCTCGGCGGCGCCGTCGACCGCGTACCCGACGATGCCGGCCGAGCCCTCCCTGCTCCGTTCGCGGCGGGCCCGCTCCCCGGCCGAGAGCTGCTCGGCCGCCCCGCCGAGCAGTACCTCGGGGTCGGCGGCGACGCGCTCCTGTGCGCCCTGCCCGGTGTCGAGCACCCAGAGCCGGTTCGCCCGGTCCGTTCCGGTGGGGGAGCGCAGGTAGACGACCCGGCTGCCGTCCGGCGACACCGTGAAGGCGCGCGGGGCGCCGAGCGTGAAGCGCTGGGTCCTGGCGAACCGGCGCGGAAAGGAGTGTTCGTTCGATGTCATGCGACCGAACCTAGTACCGCGGCGGACGACGGAGGAGGCACGGCGGAGCACGCCCGGCGGCGGGCATGTGCCGACCGGTTCTGCCGGGGGCGTACGTCCATGCGCCCCTCGTGCTGCCGTGCATCGATCATGCACGGCGCCGGATAGTTATGATCCGTAGCGCTAGGTGGGTATGAGGCTACCGGCAGTGGTGGCATGCCCCTGGACCGTACGCAAATGGAGGTGAACCGTCATGGCGCTCTCGATCTCGGCGGTGGTGCTGCTGACGATCATCGTCGTGCTCATGGTCAGGAAGTCGGGGCTGAAGGCAGGGCACGCGGTGGTCTGCGCGCTGCTGGGCTTCTACCTGGCCAGCTCGTCAGTGGCGCCCACCATCCACTCGCTGACGACCAATGTGGCCGGGATGATCGGCGGCATCAAGTTCTGAGCCGGTGTCCGGACACCCCGGGGGTGCGCACGGCTCGTACGCTGGTCCCATGACGGACCTCCCCGACCGGCGCCTGCTCCTGGTGCACGCGCACCCCGACGACGAGTCGATCAACAACGGCGCCACCATGGCCGCGTACGCCGCCGATGGCGCCCACGTCACCCTGGTGACCTGCACTCTCGGCGAGGAGGGTGAGGTCATCCCGCCGGAACTCGCCCATCTGACGTCGGACCGCGAGGACGGTCTCGGCGCCCGTCGCATCGGTGAACTGGCCGCCGCGATGAGGGAGCTGGGCGTCACCGACCACCGCTTCCTCGGCGGCCCCGGACGCTTCCGGGACTCCGGGATGATGGGCGTCGGACAGAACCACCGCGAGGGCGCCTTCTGGAACACGGCGGTGGACCACGCGGCCTCGTACCTCGTCGAAGTGGTCCGTTCGGTGCGGCCGCAGGTCCTGGTGACGTACGACACCAACGGCGGCTACGGCCATCCCGACCACATCCAGGCGCACCGTGTCGCGATGCGCGCCGCCGAACTCGCGGCCGAGCCCGCCTTCCGGCCGGAGCTCGGCGCACCGCACACCATCGCGAAGATCTACTGGAACCGGGTGCCGCGCTCGGTGGCCGAAGCGGGCTTCGCCCGGCTGCGGGCGGCCGGTGCCGGCTTCCCCGGGATCGCGGACATCGGCGATGTGCCGGGGGTCGTGGACGACGCGGTCGTCACCACCGAGATCGACGGCACGGCGTACGCGGCGGCCAAGTCGGCCGCGATGCGCGCGCACGCCACCCAGATCGTGGTGGACGGCCCGTTCTTCGCGCTCTCCAACGACCTGGGCCAGCCGCTCTTCACGCGTGAGTACTACGAACTGGTGCGGGGCACACCGGGAGCGCCGGACGGCGAGCGCGAGACGGACTTCTTCGCGGGGATCCCGGGTGTCGCTGCGACCCCGGACCTGGCGGCCGGCGCAGCGCCGGGCACCACGGGAGCGTCCGCATGAGCGCCGGCCAGCACGGTCCGGGCCTCGCCGCCCCGCTGAACCCCCGCCGTATCGCTGCCTACTTCGGGCTGGTCGTCCTCGGCGCACTGGCCGGCCTCGCGGGCGCGCTCGTCCAGGCCGGCTGGTTCCCCGGCGGTCTGGTGCTCGCTCTGGTGGGCACCGCGGCCGTCTTCTACGGCGGCCGGGTGGCGACCGGGACGGCGGTCGGGGTCGGCGCCCCCGCCATCGGCTGGCTGGTCGCCGTCATGCTGCTGACCGCCACCCGCCCCGAGGGCGACTTCGTCTTCGCCGCGGGGACCGGGTCGTATGTCTTCCTGCTCGGCGGGATGGTGGCCGCTGTGATCTGTGCCACCGTACGGAAAGTGCCGCGGCCACCGGCCGATTACGCCCGACCTGGCAAGTGATGTGCCGCTTCGCCCGGTGAACCGGGCCCGGCCGCGGGGCGGTCGGAACGTCGCATTCCGCTGGGTGGGGGGTGCGATCGCGCCGTGCCCAGTATGGTGGTGCGCGCCGCCGAACCTCCCGCACCAGTAAGAACGGGCGGCGGAGCCAACCGGGAGAACCTGCCTTGAGTCGTGAAACTGACAGTTCGTCCACCGGCCGCCAGGGACGTGGCGGGGCCGCGTACCCCTCGGGCACGCCGCCGTACGGAACCCGCCAGTCTCCGGAGGAGACCGCAGGGGCGGCTCCCGAGCCGCAGCCGGACGAGCCCAGGACCGAGACCACGCTGACGACGCGCATCCGGATCAACATCCCCGGCTCGCGGCCGATTCCGCCGGTCGTCATGCGGACGCCCATGGGCGAGAGCGAACCCATCGACGGCGCCCGCGGCACCGACCAGGAGCGCACCGCGGCGATGTCGCTGCCGCCCGAGCCGGAACCGGAGCCCGAGGCGCCGAAGGCCGAGCGGCCCACCAGTGACTGGTTCGCGCCGCGCAAGCCCGCCGCGGCCTCCGGGTCGCCTTCGCCCTCCGGGTCCTCCGCGCCGTCCCCGTCCTCCGGGCCCGCTGCGTCCTCCGCGCAGTCCGGGCTCAACGGGGCGGGGGGAGCGCCGCGTTCCGGCGGACCGTCCGGGCCCGGCGGACCGTCCGCCGCTCCGGGGCCGCGCGGGCCCGGAGCGCAGGACGGTGCGGGCCCCCGCTCCGATCTGCCGTACTTCTCCGACCGGCCGCAGCAGGGCACGGGTGGACCCGGCGCCCCCGGTACGCCGGGCGCCCCCGGTACGTCCGGTCCTTCCGGGGCGCAGTCCGGGCCTCCCGGTGCCCTCGGCTCGCTCGGACCGCTCGGTTCCGCGGGGCTCGCCGGTCCGTCCGGCCCGACGACAGGGCCCGCGACCGGCACCAGTTCCCTGACGCCGCCGCTCGGCGACACCCCCTCCGGCGCCGGGGGGACCGGGACCCCGCTGTCGGACGACACCGCCGTACTGACACCGCAGCAGCTCGCGCCCGGGTACGGTCCCGGCGCCGGTGGCCAGGGCGCCCCGCCGGCCGGCGGCAATGTCTCGGGCTCCACGCTCAGCAGCGGGGTCCCGGTGGCTCCTTCCGAGCGCCGGGCGCCGTTCCCGCCTGGCCCCGGCGGCGGCCCCGGCGGCGGTACAGGTCCCGGCCAGGGCGCGCCCGTCGGCGCCGGGGCGCCGCGCTCCGAAGGACCCACGGCGTTCAGCCCGTCCGAGCACCCCGGCGTGGTCCCCACCCCGGCCCCCGCGCCGGTCCGCCCGGCCGCGCCGGCCAGGAAGGGCCGCTCGAAGCTGAGCCTCATCGCGGTCGGCGTCGTCGTGCTCGCCGGTGTGGCCTACGGCGCCGGGCTGCTGATGAACCACTCCGACGTACCCAAGGGCACCACCGTGCTCGGTGTCGACATCGGCGGCGGCACCCGCGACGAGGCCGTCAACAAGCTCGACAGCGCGCTCGGCAGCCGGGTCAACGCCCCGATCCAGCTGAGCGTCGACGGCCGCAGGACCGAGCTCAGGCCCGCGACGGCCGGACTCACCCTGGAGACCCAGGCCACCGTGCGCAGCGCCGCGGGCAGTGACTACAACCCCGTGTCCGTGATCGGTTCGCTCTTCGGCGGCCGGCGCCAGATCGAACCGGTCCTGCCGACCGACGAGGAGAAGCTCGGCGCCGCGCTCACCGATCTGGCGGGCACGTCGGGCTCGGCGTCGGACGGCACGATCAAGTTCGTACCGGGCAAGGCCGTCGCCGTACCGGGCAAGGCGGGCAAGTCGCTGGACGTCAACAAGTCGATGGTCGCCGTCCGGGACGCGTTCCGGGCACAGGTCCAGACCGGAAAGGCGCGCACCGTGCCGCTCCCGGTCACGGCCAGACAGCCGACGATCTCCCAGACCGAGATCGACCGGGCCATGAAGGAGTTCGCGAAGCCCGCGATGTCCGGTCTGATCACGATCAAGGCGGGCAGCAAGCAGATCCAGTTCGGCCCGGAGAAGTCGCTGCCCAAGATCCTCTCCATGAAGCCCGTCGACGGACGGCTCGAACAGGTCTACAACCGGACCGCCATCGACCAGCTTCTGGAAGGTGTCTTCGACGGCATCATGATCACCAAGGGCGACGGGCAGAAGCACCAGGTCTCGGCCACCGACGTGGCCCAGGCCATGCAGCCCGCGCTGCTCGGCAAGACACCCGCGCAGCGCACGGCCACGATCAATCTCGACCCGAGCTGACCTGGGCCGCGCCGAGACCTGTACGAGAGCCATTCGTACGAGAGCCACCCGTACGAGAGCCACCCGTACGAGAGCCGCACCCGTACGCGGCTCGTGGCCGCACCACAGTGACACCGCACCACAGCGACACTCGTACGACAATCAGGCCCCCGCCGGCCGCACGAACCAGACCGGCGGGGGCTCTGTCATGCCTCGGCTATGACATCTGTCATCGTCAGTCCACGACAGGCGGCTCTGCCGCCGGTGGCGCCGGTACGCGAGGCTGTACCCATGACGAAGACGACAGCACCGCCCACCACCGTGGCCAGCTTCGAGCAGGTGAACAAGAGCTACGGCGAGGTCCGGGCCGTGGACGGCCTCACCCTCGAACTGCACCCCGGCGAGACCGTCGCGCTCCTCGGCCCCAACGGGGCGGGCAAGTCGTCGACGCTCGACCTCCTGCTCGGACTGCGCAACGCCGACTCGGGCACCGTCCGGGTCTTCGGCACCACCCCCGAGCAGGCCATCAGGGACGGCCGCGTCGGCGCCATGCTGCAGAGCGGCGGTCTGATGGAGGACGTCAAGGTCCGCGAGCTGGTCCAGCTCGCCTGCGATCTGCACCGCCACCCGCGCCCGGTCGCCGACGTGCTCGACCGCGCGGGCATCACCCAGATCGCCGACCGTATGGTCAACAAGCTCTCCGGCGGCCAGGAGCAGCGGGTCCGCTTCGCGCTGGCGACGGCCGGTGACAACGACCTGATCGTCCTCGACGAGCCGACCACCGGTATGGACGTCTCCGCCCGGCACGCCTTCTGGGCCACCATGCGTGAACAGGCCGACCAGGGCCGTACGGTCCTCTTCGCCACCCACTACCTGGAGGAGGCGGACGCCATCGCCGACCGCGTCCTGGTCCTGCACAAGGGGCGGCTGCTCGCCGACGGGACCGCCTCCGAGATCAAGGCCAAGGCCGGCGCCCGGCGGATCGCCTTCGACCTGGAGGGTCTGATCGACGAGGACGTGCTGCGCGCCCTGCCGTTCCTGACCGCTTTCGACGTATCCGGCCGCACCGTCCGTATCCAGTCGTCCGACGCCGACGCCACCGTCCACGCGCTGTACGGACTCGGGCTCTACCCCCGCAACCTCGAAGTCGCGGGCCTCGGCCTGGAGCAGGCCTTCGTCGCCATCACCGAGGCCGAGGAGGCCAAAGCAGTATGAGGACCCTGATCAAGCTCGAAATCACCCGGACGCTGCGGAACAAGAAGTTCATGTTCTTCTCGATCCTCTACCCCTCGATGCTGTACCTGATCATCTCCAGCGGCGCCTCCTCGTCGGACAAGCTCGGCAACACCGGCCTCACCCTGCAGAACTTCTACGTGGTCGCGATGGCCTCCTTCGGCGCGCTCACCGCGGTTCTCATGGGCAACAGCGAGCGCATCGCCAAGGAGCGCGAGAAGGGCTGGGTGCGCCAGCTGCGCCTCACTTCGCTGCCGGGCCGCGGCTATGTCCTCGCGAAGATCGGCAGCGCGGCCGTGGTCACCCTGCCGTGCATCGTCGTGGTCTTCATCGTGGCGGCGCTCGCCAAGAGCGTACGGTTCGACGCCTGGCAGTGGCTGGCCCTGACCGGTGTCATCTGGGCCGGCAGCCTGGTCTTCGCCGCGCTCGGCGTCGCCATCGGGTACATCGCCAGCGGGGACGCGGTCCGGCCGATCACCATGATCATCTACTTCGGCCTCTCCATCCTCGGCGGCCTCTGGATCCCCACCACGACCTTCCCGCAGTGGCTGGGGAACATCGCGGAGTGGCTGCCCACCCATGCGTACGCCGGTCTCGGTCAGGCCATCGAACTGGGCAACGCCCCGCACGCCAAGGACGTCGCCATCCTCTTCGTCTACTTCCTGATCTTCGCGGGCGGCGCCGCCTGGCTGTACCGGAAGGACACACTGAAGGCGTGAACCAGGAACGAGTGGTCGGTATCGGCACAGTGCCCGAGAACCCCAGGGAAGCCGCCAGGAAGATGCTCTGGATCGGCATCTGGCTGGTCTTCCTCGCCACCCCGCTGAACGCACTGCTCGACGGCCGCTATTCGGCCGCCGGGCAGGCGCTCGGCTGGACGGGCCTGATGCTCTTCGTCGGCCTGTACCTCGTCATGGTCTTCCGGCACACCGGCCGCTCACGCCGCCCGGACTCCGTCAACAGCACCCTGGCCGCCGTCCTGGGTCTTATCGCCGTCGGGCTCAATCTGGCCCTCGGCTCTCCCTGGCTCGTGCTCTTCGTGTACGTGGCGGTGAACTGCGGTGCGGTCCTGCCGCTGCGGCGGGCGGCCTGGGGGATCCTCGGGGCCACGGCGCTGCTGTGTCTCCTCGCCCTCCGTACCGGTGATCTGGAGCAGCAGGCCGGGCCGCTGCTCGTCCCCACCCTGCTCGGCGGATTCGCGATGACCGGGGTGCGGCAGCTGATCCGTACGACGGTCGAGCTGAAGGAGGCCCGCGCCACGGTCGCCCAGCTCGCCGCCAACGAGGAGCGGCTGCGGATGGCCCGCGATCTGCACGACCTGCTCGGCCACTCCCTGTCGCTGATCACGCTCAAGTCCGAGCTGGCCGGCCGGATGCTCCCGGACCACCCGGGGCAGGCGGCCGGCCAGGTCGCGGACATCGAGCAGGTCAGCAGGCAGGCGCTGACCGATGTACGGGAAGCGGTCACCGGCTACCGCCGCCCCACCCTGCCCGGCGAACTGGCAGGCGCCCGCACCGCGCTCGCGGCGGCGGGCATCACAGCCGATGTGCCCGCCGAGGTGCCGGAGGACTTCCGGGCGGGCGAGCTGGACGAGGACCGGGAGGCCGCCCTCGCCTGGGCCCTGCGCGAGGGCATCACCAACGTCGTACGCCACAGCGCCGCCCGCCACTGCACCGTCACGCTCGGCTCCCGGCAGACCCTGGACGGCCGCCGCGTCGAACTCGTGGTGCGCGACGACGGCAGGAACGCCACCGCGGGCCCGCACGGCAACGGGCTCACCGGCCTGGCCGAGCGCCTCGCCAAGGCCGGCGGCACGCTCGATACGCAAGCCGGTCCCGGCTTCACCCTCACCGCACGCGTCCCTCTAGGATCCGGTGCATGATCAGGCTCCTGCTCGCCGAGGACCAGGCCATGGTCCGTGAGGCCCTCGCCGCCCTGCTGGGGCTTGAGCCGGATTTCGAGGTCGTGGCCCAGGTGGCCCGTGGCGACGAGGTCCTGGCCGCCGCCCGGGAGCATGCCGTCGATGTCGCCCTGCTCGACATCGAGATGCCGGGCCTGACCGGTATCGAGGCGGCGGCGCAGCTCCAGCGCGAACTCCCCGCGCTCAGGGTCGTCGTCCTCACCACCTTCGGCCGCCCCGGCTATCTCCGCCGGGCCATGGAGTCGGGCGCCCACGCCTTCCTGGTCAAGGACGCCCCCGCGGCCCAGCTGGCCACCGCGGTACGGAAGGTGCTCGCCGGGGAGCGGGTCATCGACCCCACCCTGGCAGCCGCGGCGCTCTCGGACGGCGCGAACCCGCTGACGGACCGGGAGCGCGAGGTGCTGCGCGCGGCGGCGGACGGCTCGACCAACGCGGAGCTGGCGGCCGCGCTGCATCTGTCGCAGGGCACCGTCCGCAATTACCTCTCGACGGCGATCCAGAAACTGACGGCCCGCAACCGGGCCGATGCCGTACGGATCGCCCAGGAGAAGGGCTGGCTCTGACGCCACCAGGACGCGTCCCTCACGGATGCATCCTGGCCCCCTTGAGGACCTTGTCCACCGCGTTGCGCGGCCCGTACACCGCCAGCCCCACCAGATCGAGCCGGTCGCGCCCGACCGCACGGACCGCGGCCCGGTTGTCCCGGTCGTTGCCCGTACGGAACAGATCACGGGTGAAGACGGCCCGGGGGAGCGCGCGGGACAGGACACGGGAGTGCGCGGCCCGCAGAGTCTCGCAGGCGCCCTCGAGGACCAGGACGGGCTGCCGGAACATCGGCAGATAGGCGGTGCCGTCGGCGTCGGCGTACGGTCCGCCGATCACCTCGGGCAGCGTCGGGCCGAGCCCGCTGACCAGGAACGCGGTGACGTTCAGCCGCTGCCAGGTCTCCAGGTCCTCGTGGAGCAGCACCGCGATCTTGGTGTCGAAGCGGACCGGCGCCTCGTCGGGGACGGCGGGGGAGGGGGTGGCGGCCGTGGGGCCGGGGACGGTGCCGGTGGGGTCCGGTGCGGTGTCGGTTCTCATGCTCCGAGACTGCCGGGAGGTCCCGCGCGTGGTCTTGTACGTTCTTTGCATGGTGTCCGTGCCGGAGGTCTCCGCATGGCGCCCGCCCGTCGCGGGTGTCGTGGAGGTCTTCCATGCCCACTTCACCGAGCACGCCTATCCGATGCATGTCCATGACGCCTGGACGCTGCTGATCGTCGACGACGGCGCGGTGCGGTACGACCTCGACCGCCATGAGCACGGCACCCCGCACGACACCGTCTCGCTGCTGCCCCCGCAGGTGCCGCACAACGGTACGCCTGCCACCCCGGAGGGCTTCCGCAAGCGGGTGCTCTATCTGGACATGACACAGCTGGACGCCGGGTACATCGGCGCCGCTGTCGACCGGCCCGACCTGGTCGACCCGGTGCTGCGCCACCGTGTCGGGCTGCTGCACCAGGCCCTGGCATCGCCGGGCGACGAGCTGGAGGCGGAGAGCCGGCTGGCCCTCATCGGTGAGCGGCTGCGCGGTCATCTGCGGCCCGGCACCCCGCCCCGCCGGCCGGACGAGGACAGCAGGTCCGTCGCGGACCGGCTGCGGGGACTGCTGGACGAACGGCTGGTCCAGGGGCTGACCCTGCGGGAGGCCGCGGCGGAGGTGCACGCCCACCCGGCCCATCTGGTACGGGCGTTCAGCGGCGCGTACGGCATCACCCCGCACCAGTATCTGACGTCCCGCCGGGTCGACCTGGCCCGCGGGCTGCTGCTCCAGGGACAGCAGCCGGGCGAGGTGGCCGCCGCCACCGGGTTCTACGACCAGTCCCATCTGACACGGCACTTCAAGCGCGTGGTGGGCATCGCTCCCGGCCGCTACGCCCGCACCGCACCGGCACGGTGAGCCCGGCCGGTAGGGGTGGCGGAGCCGTCAACCGGCAGTCGTGCGGGCGACCGGCCCCCGGGCGGCAACTGGCATCAGAGCGCCCTCAGTTGAGCATCGCACGCGCCGCCCTGGCCCGGCCGCGTACCGTCTCGGCCGCCCCCGGGTCGACCGCGGCGACCACCTCCGCGTACTCCTCCAGCTCCACCGCACCGCGCATGAAATCGCCCCGCTCCACCAGGAGCTGGGCGTGTTCGTAGCGCAGCTGCGCCGGGTGGGCGGGGAGCAGCAGGGCCAGTTCGACCGCCCAGAGCTGGACGTCCGTGCGCTCCGGGCGGGCAGCGGCCCAGGCGCGGATGTTGTTCAGCACCCGCAGGATGATCTCCAGCTGATCCGCCGGGGCGAGCATGGCCGGATCGAAGGGTGCACCCGTGGCCCCGGCGACCAGGGCCCCCGCGTCCTCCCCGGTGAGCAGCCGGCCGCCGCCGAAGGGATCGGCGAGCACCCGCTCGTCCGGCGGGCCCGCCGGATCGCCGAAGCCGACCACGAAGTGGCCCGGCAGCGCCACCCCGTACACCGGGGCCCCGGCCCGCCGCGCCACCTCGATCCACACCACCGAGAGAAGGATCGGCAGCCCACGCCCGCGCCGCAGCACCTCATGGAGGAGCGAGGACTCCAGTCGCTGGTAGTCGGCGGCGGCGCCCCTGAAGTCATGCCGTACGCCGAGGAGTTCGCCCAGGGCGAGGGCCCAGGCGCGGGCCCCGGTCACCCCGAACGGCAGCGCGCCCGCCAGCCGGTCGAGTTCGATCTGGGCCGCGTCGATGCCGTCCTGGCCGAGTGAGGGATCGGCCTCCGTGCCCACCAGCAGACACAGCAGGGCGAGATCGGGCCGCTCCGAGCGGGCCTCCTCGGCGAACTGCCGTCGCCAGTCGGTGGATTGCTCGTCCATATCGCTCTCGTACCCGCCTATGCCGTGGGGATGTGCTGCCGGTAGTGGTGGTAGCTGTGGTGGGTCCGGAAGCCCATGCCGTCGTAGAGCGCACGGGCCCCGGTGTTCTCCTCCTCGACCTGGAGCCAGGCCGCCGACGCGCCCTCGTCGAGCGCCCGGCGGGCCAGCGCGGTCATGACGGCGCTCGCCAGGCCCTGGCGGCGGACCGCCGGGTCCACCTCCACGGCCATGAACCCCGCCCACCGCCCGTCGGTCACACAGCGGCCGATCGCCAGGGGCACTCCGTCCGGACCGGCGACCGAGGCGAACCAGGTCGAAGGACCGCTGCCGAGCACCGCGAGCACGGCCGGATCCGGGGCGCTGCACCGCTGGTAGCGGGCGAGCCAGGACGCGTCACAGGAGCGCGAGAGCGCGACCCGCGCGACGGTGTCCTCCAGCGGGCGGGACGGATCGCCGAGCGGCGCCAGCGCCGCGATCCGCACCAGCGCGCTCACCTCGCGGGTCCAGCCGCGCTGTTCGAGTCCGGCCGCCAGCAGTTCCTGAGTGCCCTCGTTCCCGGTGGAGAGCTGGACGTACGCGGGCAGTCCGCGCTCCGCGTACCAGGCGTCCACCCGCTCCAGCGCCTCGTCCAGCGGGCACCCGGGATCACCGAGCGGCAGTACGGAGTTGGCACGGCGGGTGAATCCCTCCCGTCGCCCGGCCTCCGCCCCCCGACGACGTGCGTCGCGCGGCACCTCCTGGACTGCGGCCCGCAGCTGCCAGTCGCCGAGTTGCTCGCTCTCCACCGGCTGCCAGGCGCGGGCCGTGGCCCTCGCCAGTTCGGGAAAGGTCGCCGACGGGCCACGCCGCCGTGCGGGCGCCGCGGGCACGGTCTTCCCCGCGACGAGCGCCGACTCCGGGATACGGACCGACACGCCCGACCGCTGTGTGATGGACAGCACACCATCGTCCCATGATGTGAGAACGCCCACCGTGTCGGTGAACTTCGCACCGGGTGCGGCCTCGTTGGCCAGCTGCCTGACTGATACCCGTTTGCCCACGTCAACAGGTGTAATTCGGACCTCAAGGCGTCCGCCGGTAGTGAATTCCACAGCTCTCTCCGCCCCTCCTGTTCGGATCGCGCCCCGGAACGGAGATACTAGGTGTGGGCATCGACGACGCCGCGCTCCCGCGCAGAGCAGCCCTACCGAGGAGGAACGACAGCGTGACTTACGTCATCGCGCAGCCTTGTGTCGACGTCAAGGACAAGGCGTGCATCGAGGAGTGCCCCGTCGACTGCATCTACGAGGGCTCCCGGTCCTTGTACATCCACCCGGACGAATGCGTCGACTGTGGTGCCTGTGAGCCGGTCTGTCCGGTGGAAGCGATCTTCTACGAGGACGACACCCCGGAGGAGTGGAAGGACTACTACAAGGCGAACGTCGAATACTTCGACGAGCTCGGTTCGCCCGGTGGAGCCTCCAAGCTCGGCCTGATCGAGCGCGACCACCCCTTCATCGCGGCGCTGCCCACCCCCAACACGGGGATCCCGAACCCCCCCCGGGCCCGGCTCGCGCGCACCCCCGGCGCGCCCCCCCGCTCACACTGGAGCGCGCGGGCCCGCGGCCCCCCGCCCCCCCCCGCGCGCGCCCCCCGGCCCCCCCCCGCCCCCCCCCCCCCCCCCCCCCGCCCCCCCGCCCCCCCCCCCCCCCCCCCCCCCCGCGGCATATGACGTGGACGCCGTTCCGCGGGGCCGCAGCCAAGCCCGCGCGGTCCGCACCGCGCGGCTTCCGTACGTACGAGAAAGTGAAGCCCGTGTCCGCACTCTCATCGCGCCTCCCCGCCTTTCCCTGGGACAAGCTGGAGCCGTACAAGGCGACGGCCGCCGTCCACCCGGACGGCATCGTGGACCTCTCCGTCGGCACCCCGGTCGACCCGGTGCCGCCGCTCGTCCGCGAGGCGCTCGTCGCCGCGGCCGATTCACCGGGGTATCCGACGGTGTGGGGGACCCCCGAGCTGCGTGACGCGCTCAGCGGCTGGTGCGAACGCAGGCTGGGCGCGCGTGAGGTCGCGCACACCAATGTGCTGCCGGTCGTCGGCTCCAAGGAGCTGGTGGCCTGGCTGCCGACGCAGCTCGGCCTGGGCGCCGGTGACCGGGTCGCCTACCCGCGGCTCGCCTACCCGACGTACGAGGTCGGGGCGCGGCTCTGCGGCGCGGAGCCCGTGGAGTACGACGACCCGACGGAGCTGGACCCGGAGGGGCTGAGGCTGCTCTGGCTCAACTCGCCGTCGAACCCGACCGGCCGGGTCCTCTCCGTGGACGAGCTGGCCCGGATCGTCGCCTGGGCGCGTGAGCACTCCGTCCTGATCGCCAGCGACGAGTGCTACTTCGAGCTGGGCTGGGAGGCCGAGCCGGTCTCGGTGCTCCACCCGGATGTCTGCGGCGGTGTGTACGAGGGCCTGATCGCCGTCCACTCGCTCTCCAAGCGCTCCAACCTGGCGGGCTACCGTGCCGCGTTCATCGCGGGCGACGACGCCGTGCTCGGTGAGCTGCTGCAGATCCGCAAGCACGGCGGGATGATGACGGCCGCGCCCGTCCAGGCGGCGGTGGTCGCCGCGCTCGGCGACGACACGCATGTGACGGAGCAGCGAGAGCGGTACCTGGCCCGGCGCACCGCCCTGCGGACCGCGCTGGAGGCGCACGGCTTCCGGATCGAGCACAGCGAGGCCAGCCTGTATCTGTGGGCGACCCGCGACGAGGCGTGCTGGGACACCGTGGCCGACCTCGCCGAACTGGGCATCCTGGTGGCGCCGGGTGACTTCTACGGGGAGGCGGGCGGGCGTTTCGTCCGGGTCGCGCTGACGGCCACGGACGAGCGGGTGGCCGCCGCGGTGAAGCGGCTGGGCGAGCGGTAGGCCGGTACGCACGCGCCGAGGCCCCCGGGAGTGGACACTCCCGGGGGCC